>CAZTJM010000015.1:0-20207 GCA_964613865.1 uncultured Limnohabitans sp.
AGGCGGGCTGGAAGTATATGGACTACCGCGGCAACCAGCCCAACGTCTGGGACGGAGTGCCCCAAAACGTCCTGGACAAGCACGGCCTGTCCAACCCCGAGAAGTACCTCTCCCTTTACCTCAAGCCTGAGGACCGCGGCAAAGTCGCCGAGTGGGATGCAGAAGGCAACCTGATCGGGTAAGTTTGAGAGTAACAAATAAAGCCCTCCGGAATTGACTCCCGGAGGGCTTTCTATTTCCTCAAATGTCCGTTTAGAATATCCTAAACCCTACAGAAAGAACCCATTGGTTGATTCGGTTATCGGTGCTGTAGGGGCCGATATTGTCTGTGACTTTACTCAAGCCTCCTTCATATTTTCCCTCCACACTCAAGTTACCGATATCGACTCCGAGACCAGCCTGATAGCCAAAAGTCGCGCTCTGGAAGTCGGCCTCACCCACCGTATCAGGCGCGTCTTTCAATTCTGAATTGATATTTATGCTGGCAATTGGTCCCGCCATAACCCTCAAAACCTTCAGAAGCCTAAACCCAGCCATGACGGGAATATCCAATCGATTGAATTCCGCTTCATAGTTTTGCGGAGCCGCGCTGCCAGCTACACCGCTAGGGACGTAGGCAAACTCACCCTTGGTTTGGGTAAACAACAACTCAGGCTGGATAAAGAACCCCGCTCCTCCAAATCTTCCAAAAAGCCCGATATGATACCCCGTCTGTGCATCGGACGGCACAAATTCCTTGTTGTCAAAGTCCAGCTTGGTGCTGCTAAGTCCAGCTTTGATTCCGATCCCGTTTTGGGAAAAAGCCTGGTTCGCACCTAGTACGAACAACAGGGCAAAGAGCATTTTTTTCATGGTTTTTAGTTTAGGGTTTAGTTTTCATTGCTAAACACCGCCTTCGCAATTCCCTTGCCAATCTCGTTTACCCCACTTGGCGCTGAACCGTGTAGTGGGCCAAGTTATACAAATCATAAAAATCCAAGGGCTTGGGAACCAGACTGTCGAAACTAACCTTGGCAGACGCTCGGAAAAACTCCACATCTCCTGCAGTAAAGCCAATGGTGGGTATGGAAGAAGTACTGGGGCTTTCTTTCAGATGTTCCAAAAATTCGACACCGTCCATCACCGGCATCATTATATCGGTGAGAATAACATGGAAAGAAGAATCAAACTCTAAATATTGGAGGGCCTCTTTTCCGTTTCGTGCTACCACGACCTCATGGTTTGACTTTTCGAAAATCTTTTGGAGAATAAGGAGGTGGACGAAATCGTCATCGACGAGAAGAACCTTCATGGAAAATGAAATACTTTTTCAAGTATATGAAATACATTTCTAAATAAAAACAAATCTCTTCTTTCTGCCTAAAAAATAAAAAGGGAGCCCCAATGAGCTCCCTTCTATCAAAGTCTTTCGCTGATCAACCTCCCTGCTGCGGAGCTCCAAACACTCCCATCAAATCCAGAATCACCAAACCTATCACAATAGGACATACCCACTTGATGAAGAAGATCCAGCCTGTACGAAACGCACCTTTGAAGCCCGGAGAACCTAACGCCAATTCATCGGCGAAAACCGAGATTTTGCTAGCCCAACCCGTGTACAGAGCAAGCATCAAGCAAATCAGGATAACGGCAAACGTACCGAAGATAAAGTCCATTATTCCAAAGAATCCTACCAGCTCCGTTCCCAGAAAATTAAAGGTCATTGTATTGAAGATAGATCCGTCGATGGAAGACATTGCAGATGGGACCGACAGGATCATGGCTGCTATACCTACTGTCCAGGTAGCTTTCTTTCTGTTCCACTTGCGGTCATCGATCAGGTAGGATACCGGTACTTCGAGCATGGAGATAGTGGAAGTCAGTGCCGCCACCATTAGGAGGATGAAGAATAGCCCCCCGATGATATTACCGCCAGGCATTGCATTGAAAACCTGCGGAAGCACATCAAAAACCAATGCAGGGCCGCCAGCTGGATCTTTGCCAGGCAATAGGGCGAACAAAGCTGGAAATACCATCAGACCTCCCAGCAAGGCGACAGCAGTATCCATTCCAGCGATCCAGCTAGATGCCTGTACGATATTCGAGCTTTTAGGAAGATAGGATCCAAAAGTGATCATCAATCCCCAGCCTACGGACATGGAGAAAAAGGCCTGGCCAAGTGCCTGCAAAATCACTTTTGAGCTAATTTTAGAGAAGTCAGGGGACAGGTAATACTCAATACCTGCCTGCGCTCCTTCGAGCGTCACAGATCTGCCAGCTATGAAGATGATGATGATGAACAAAACCGGCATCAGAAACTTCGCTGCTTTCTCAATCCCTCCAGACACACCCCCCAAGACAATCAGGATGGTCAACAAGATGAAAAAGAAGGTAAGAGGAACGACATACATGGGAGTCTGCACGAATACTGCAAAGTCCACCGGAATATTCACGATCTCTGTGAAAATATATCCAACAGTCCAACCTGCGATCACAGAATAATAGCTGAATACAAAGAAGCACATCAGCACACACAATACTCCGGCAGATTGCCAAAACTTGTTTCCACCAGTCTCCCTTACGGCTCCGATGGGATTTTTCCTAGATATCCTGCCCAGGGCAATTTCATTGAACAGCAAAGGAAGCCCAATCAACAGGACGCAAATGATATAGACAAACACAAAGGCACCACCACCGTTTTCTCCGGTCAGATACGGAAATCTCCAGATATTGCCCAGCCCGACCGCTGATCCCGCGGCGGCCATGATAAAGCCAAGACTGGATCCAAACTGACCTCTTTCTTCAGTATTAGGTTGTACTGCCATAGATTAGTATAAAGTTAAATTTAGGGTGTAAACTGCTTTTTAAGAGCGGGCTAAGATAATTTGTTTTGCTAAAATACCTATTCCCGTTTGGAAAGTTTTGGGTTCAAAACCAAGCTGTTTTCTGGCTTTATCGATAATAAACCCAGTTTTCAAGGGTCTCTTCGCAGGCTGGGTAAACTTGGTCGAATCGGTTCTTTTGATTAAGTCCTTGTTAAGCCCAAAATAGTCCGCAGTCTGTATCGCCATATCGTAGGGACTCAGCAGATCTGGCCCAGAGATATGGAAAATGCCTTGCGCATTTTGCTCGGCGATCAGGATACATCCCAGCGCTAAGTCTTCTGCCAGCGTCGGAGTACGCCATTGGTCATCGACCACTTGGATTGTTTTGCCTTCCTCCAGCGAACTTTTCACCCAGAGAATGATATTGCTGCGACTCAATCCCTCGGCTATACCGTAGACCAGCACGGTCCTGGCGATCGCCCAAGAGGTCTTGGCATTTCGGACGAGATTTTCCCCCGACAGCTTTGACTCCCCATAAAAGTTCACAGGGACCGCCTCGGCCTCTTCATCATAGGGGCCTTTTTCTCCAGAAAAGACAAAGTCCGTCGATACAAAAATAAAATGAGCCTTGAGCTGCTCGGCCGCCCGAACCAAATATTCGGTCGCCTTGACATTAACTTCAAGACATTCCTCATGATTCAGCTCACACTGATCGACGTTGGTGATCGCGGCGCTATGGATGATGGTATCTGGCGCTTCCTGCGCGATGAGCTGCTCGACCTGCCGCTGATCGGTGATATCCATGCTTTGATAGGAAAATCCTCCTCCGCTCAATCTACATGGACCTTTGCCAGTAGCCACTACCGCAAACTCGCCTCTCTCGACGAGTTGTTCAACCAGCTTGTGCCCCAGCAGGCCATTTGCCCCAGTAATGAGGATTTTCGGCTTACTTGTTTTCGGGGTATACATAACCGTACTCTTCGCTGATCTTTTTCTTCGAGACGCGCTCTACGGTCACTGTCATGTACACCGGGTCGTTGGGCATCTCCCGTGTGGTGGGCTCGGCGGCGATTTTATCGACCACATCCAATCCAGAAAGCACCTCGCCAAAAATCGTGTACTCAAAATCCAAATGGGGTGTCCCGCCGACATCAGCATACATCCTGACCTGCTCTGGTGTATAATCCTTGGTCAATTTCAGATTTAGCCTCTCGGCAATCTCGTCCCGCTTGGAAATCACCATGCTGGTCAGGCTGTCGTACTTTTCTTCCTGATACAGCCTGGAATAGGTCTGCCTGAACTCCTTCTGGTCTTCGTATTGCATGAATTGGAACACCGCCTTTTGCAAAGCGGTGAAATCGGTGACCAACTCCTGCTCGTCATAGGTGCGCCCTTGGACGATAAAAAACTGGGAGCCGTTGCTCCGCTTTTGAGGGTTTATGTTGTCTCCCTGCCGGGCTGCCGAGATCATCCCTTTGCGGTGAACGTACTTTGGGCGGATTTCGGCTGGTAGCGTAGGCCATTCTTCTGCAGGAAGACCCTCCTTGCCAAAGACATCCCCTCCCTGCACCATGAAGTTTTCGATCACCCGGTGAAATTGGGTGGAATCAAAACGCCCCGCTTCCGCCAAAGCGATAAAATTATCCTTATGCTCAGGTGTATCGTCAAACAGGACTGCCTTGATCTCTCCATGTCTGGTGGAAATGGTGACTAAGTAGTCTTTGTTTTGACCGCAGGCCCAAGTGCTGCTAAGTAAGAAAATGAAGAAAACGTACTGAAATACTTTTGTCATTGCTGTGCTTGTGATTTTTTGATTTGCTCTAGGATGCTTTTTCCGCCTGCGGCAAAAACCCGCTCTGCCAACTCCTCTCCCAATTTTTCAGCGTGCGATTTCTCTCCAGATACTTCCAAAGCAATACGCTCCTTCCCATCCAGACTCACGATTCCGCCCTTCAATTTCACCTTGCCATCTTCTAAACTTGCCAAGGCAAAAACCGGGATACTGCATCCCCCCTCCAGCACCCGAAGATAGGCCCGCTCTGCCTTCAGGCGAACTTCGGTCTCGGAATGGTTGCAGGCTGCGATGATCTGCTCTCGCAAAGCCGGATCCAGCGATTTGGCCGCCTCAATAGCCACCGACCCTTGTCCTACGGCCGGAGTGAACTCACCTAAATCCAACTCCTGAGCGATCATCGAATCGTAGTCCATCCTGTGTACTCCCGCGTATGCCAACAAAAGTGCGTCGCAAAGTCCCTCCTCCATTTTGCGGATTCGGGTTTGGAGATTCCCCCTGACATCGACAGTCTTGACGTGGGGATAAAAATGCTTCAAGGTTGCGATTCTCCGGGTGGACGAGGTACCCAAAACCAAGGGTTTCGAGGTATCCCGAATGTCGATTCCCGGTTTTGCCGAAAGAAGGACATCATTTTCCTTTTCACGCTCTGTAAAAGCGATCAATTCAAATTCCTCCGCAAGGGTGGATTGCATGTCTTTGGCAGAATGCACCGCAATGTCAATCCGTCCATCCAGCAGCTGATCCTCGAGTTCTTGGGTAAAAACCCCCTTGCTGCCGATCTTCGAGATCGACACATCCAAGACTTGGTCCCCTTTGGTATCGATGATGACAATCTCTGATTTGAGGCCGTCCGCCCCGAGCAAGGCCTCCACATGATACGCCTGCCAAAGCGCCAGCTTACTCCCCCTCGTGCCTATTTTTACTTTTCTTTTCATTGATTTTTGCTGTGTTTGGAGGATTTTTTCTTCACTCCTTCTATCACGTACTTGATGATCTCAGCGGCGATATTCACACCCGTGGCCTGCTCAATCCCCTCCAATCCGGGCGAGCTGTTCACTTCCAAGATCAGGGGGCCTCTTGCAGACTGGAGTAGGTCCACGCCGGCGACATCTAGGCCAAGTGCCTTTGCCGCATTCAGTGCCGCCTGTTTTTCCTGGCGGGAAAGTTTGATTACAGTTGCCACTCCGCCTCGGTGAAGATTGGAACGGAATTCTCCCTCTGCGCCCTGCCGTTTCATGGCCCCCACCACCTTGCCGTTGACGACAAAAGCCCGGATATCCGCGCCTTTGGCTTCTTTGATGAACTCTTGGACTATTATCCTCGCCTTCAATCCGTGAAAAGCCTCCACGACAGACTGCGCTGCTTTCTTAGTCTCCGCCAGCACCACACCCAGCCCTTGGGTTCCCTCGAGCAATTTGATGATCAGGGGAGCACCGCCGACCTGCTCGACAAGCTGCTTTTCCCCACCCTTTGAAAAATTTGTAAATGCCGTTTTCGGCATACCGAGACCATTTTTGGAGAGAATCTGCAGACTTCTAAGCTTATCTCGACTGCGGACGATAGCCTGGGAATTGACCGCGGAGAATGCGCCCATCAGCTCAAACTGCCGCACTACGGCCGTCCCATAAAAGGTCACCGAAGCCCCGATACGGGGTATGATCGCATCAACGCCCTCCACCTTTTGGCCTTTGTAAATGATAGACGGCCCTTCTTGCTCGATGATCAAGTCACAAAGGCTATGGTCGACGATCATGACTTCATGGCCGGCCCGGGTGACTTCTTCGGCCAGACGGCGCGTAGAATACAGATTCGAGTTTCTCGATAGGATGGCTATCTTCATTTTTTCTTGCGGTAAGCTTTTGAAAGATCTACCCCATTCACGTCCACCAGGAACCTGTCCTGTAGGACTTTTCTTCCCAGGAGGATGGAGTTTTTCATGCTGGAGCGGTCCGAGAGCGTAAATTCCGCAGAAAAGGTCTCACCCGCAATTCTGATCTTGCTCACGATCAGATACCGGGTCTCTGCCTGACCGAAGGAGTTTTTCACTTTTTTCTCCCTGTAATTTTCAAAGCTCAGGGTTTTCCCCGTAAAGCTTCTGTGCCCTGGCATGAGGATTTCAAAGAGAAGGACCTTTTTGCCATCGACGTTTTCTTCCCGGATATGCTCAGCATGCAAGCTGCTCGTGAAGGCCCCAGTATCGATTTTTGCCCAAACCAGCTTCAGCCCAAGTTCGGGGAGAGAAATCTTCTCTTTTCTGCCAATCGTCTTCTTTCCCATGGCGCTATCTCTTGGACATCATCATCAAGATATCCATGGAAAGATCCGTGAATATCATTTTGGCGTTTCCATTCCGCTCGATGTGGTAGTGGGCTTGGTTAAAAGCATCATACAGCTTGACCACGTGGTCTTCGGTGAGTACTTTTTTGCTGATGTTATCGATAAACCTGCGGTCCTCTTCTGTGGTACGAAGTAGTTGGTCCAGATCGAAATTTTTCAGCATAATCTCCCTGGAGACGTTTAGGCCGGTGAGCAGGAGAGATTTTTGCGCCTCCTTGTCCGCTTTATGAAACCTGTCGGCCTCCTCAAAGATCTCCTTCAGGTTTTTGGAAGCACAGAGCCGAAACCAGTCCCTGATTTGGGCAACCTGTTTGTCCTCCACTTGATCGACCAGACGGTAGGCTTCGCGAAGGTTGCCGTCTGCGAGCATGGCTATTTGCTCGGCTGCCTTGCTGTCGCAGAGTCCAGCGTCCACCAAATGAGCCTTAATCTCTCCATCCGAGAAGGCCCGCACGAGCACTTTTTGGGTACGCGACAAGATAGTGGTCAGCAGCTGATCGGCTTGGGAGGTCACCAGCAAGAAGAGCGTCTTTGCAGGCGGCTCCTCGATGATCTTAAGGAGGGCGTTGGCTGCGGAGGGATGGAGAAACTCCGGTGCCCAGATCAGCATGATTTTATAACCTCCTTCGAAAGACATCAAAGACAAGGCTTGGATCATCTTCCTCGCAGCGCCCTTGGAGATGTTCAGCTGTTTTTTCTCGAAACCATTGAAATAGATGAAGTCATGCACATTGCCATAGGGCTGGGTCGTGGCAAATTTCCTCCAGTTGCCCAACACATCGGATTTTTCGTCACCGTCCTCGTCTTTTTCGTCTTCCTTTTGGCTGGCGATGACCGGAAATGCAAAATTCAAATCGGGCATCACCAGTCGCTTCATCCGCTGGCAGGAAGAGCAGCTCCCGCAGGAGTCGGTTTCGGTCTTATTCTCACAATAGAGAAAGGTCGCCAAGGCCAGCGCCAAGGTCAGGTTTGCCGAACCCTCTGGGCCATGAAAGAGCAGCGCATGTGCCAAGTGGTTGTGCTTGACCGCATTGACGAGTTTCTCTTTGGTTTCCGGTAAGCCGGGTATTTCTGCAAATTGCATAATTGGATGGTTCAGGAAGTTCTATCCCAAATTCTGTAGCTTTTTGTCAAATCAAACACCCGCTCGACTATTTCTTGGTCGGCAGCGGTCCATTCGTATCCCCGGCGCGCACAGACGACTTTGACCGTCTCCTCAAACTTTGCCAAATGGAACGTCTCAAATCCAGCCGAGCCCCCCCAAGAAAACGAAGGGATGAAGTTTCGAGGGTATCCCTCGCCAAAAATAATCGCCCCTACTCCGACCACCGTGCCGGTGTTGAACATTGTATTGATGCCGCTTTTGGAATGGTCTCCCATCATCAGGCCGCAGAATTGCAATCCAGTGCTGGCGAAAGTTCCCTTGGTATAGTCCCAGAGCTTGACCGGAGCATAGTTGTTTTTGAGATTGGACGTATTGGTATCCGCGCCAAGGTTGCACCATTCTCCCAGGACTGAATTGCCCAGAAAGCCCTCGTGCCCCTTATTGGAATACCCAAAAATAACCGAGTTGGAAACCTCCCCGCCTATTTTCGAGAATGGGCCCACGGTGGTGTCTCCGCGAAGTTTTGCTCCCATATTGACGATGGAACTTTCCCCAAGCGCAAATGAGCCGCGAATCAAAGCTCCCTCCTGTACTTCAGCATTTTTGCCGATATAAATCGGGCCGTTCTCCGCATTGAGTACGGCAGCTCTGATTTTAGCGCCCTGCTCGATAAAGATATTTTCTGGCCCATAGACCACGGTGTGGGGATCATCTATCGGCTGGGAAGTCCTGCCCTTGGTGATGAGGTCAAAGTCCTTGCGTATTTCGGCGGCGTTGAACTGGAAGATATTCCATGTCTTTTGGATCAATGCGGGTTCTTTTTCCAATTGTACGCTTTCCCGCTCAGCCACAAAAGACAAGTTGCGGTCGGCTGCCCCGATAGGAGCCGCCAAAAGAACCTTCCCCCAAAAAAGCGCCTGATTTGGCTTGAGGTTTAAAATAACTTTAACCGAGTCCGCATCCGGCAGCCACGCGCCGTTGATCGCCATGGAAGGCTCTACATGGCGTGGAAATTTACTCTGCAAGTATTCTTGCGTCAAAAAAGAAACTTTTGCCCCGCTATACTTTTGCCACTTTTCGGAAATCTTCAGGATACCTACGCGGATGTCTGCCACCGGCCGGGTAAAAGTAAAAGGAAGCAATGAACCCCTCAGCGCCGGGTCATCAAACAATACGATTTGATCCATAGGGCAAAAATAAAAAAGTCTCCCGGAATCCATGCCCCGGGAGACTTTTTCGGCGATCGCCGCTCAGAATTACTTCTTCGCGTATCTTTTGTTGAATTTCTCCACTCTACCAGCAGTATCGAGAAGCATCTTCTTGCCGGTGTAGAATGGGTGGGACTCTGAGCTTACTTCGATTTTGTAAACCGGATAAGTATTGCCGTCGGTCCACTCGATTGTTTCGCTAGTCTCAATAGTAGACTTGGTCAAAAACTTAAACTCGCTGGAGGTATCGTAGAACACTACGTCTCTGTAATTTGGATGAATATCTTTTTTCATATGAATTATAATTGTTTTTCTATGGCCATATGGAATCTCGCTTATCGGCATGTCGCCCTCTCTCTAAGAGGTTCATGCCTGCTCGATTTCATGATATAGCTAGTTTTCTATTGCCTTTTCGAAATGAGGCACAAAGATATTCTTTTAAATAAATCTCACCAAATGTTTGCCTAGGATTTATTTCAGGAATGGACAAAGCTACCCCCGCTTGATATAATTATTTGCTTTTCAGGTCCCCGCGCTTGATGGATCGGATAAATTGCGACCAAGCAAAAGGGTCGAGGATACGGAGCGGTCGAGGCCCATAGAGATCCTGATTTTGAAGCATCTGCCCCTGTTGGAAGTAGCGGAAGTTTTCCCCGCCGGAGGCCGGCATCGACTCCGCCCAACGCAACAGCATCTCCGGACTCATATTGGCCCGGCTGATCGACATAGGGTCTACGACATTCATCGCGATGACAGCCCTTTTGAACTCTTCCTCTGTGGGATAAGGCATGACCTCGATCTCAGCAAGGGCGATTTCATCGACCTCCATCGTCAAAATGAGGCTGATACGGTCGTTTTCCACCTTGTCGGGCACTTTGAAGGTCTGTTTTTTCAGGCCGATAAAAGTGAACACCACGCTATCCCCCTCCAAAACCGGCATGGAAAAATACCCGAAACGACCGCTTGAAGTACCCCTTCCCTTTTTAGGAACATAGATATTTACGCCAGGCACGGCATCGGTACTGTCCGCATTGAGGATAATCCCGGAGAGCTGGATGACTTTCTTCTCCTGCTGATCCTGCGCTAGAGACTGGGAAGGCAATAGAAAAACTCCGAAAGCCAAAATCAGAACAAAAGGAAGAAGCTGCGTAATTTTCACGAATATTGGGTCTGTTGAGGGCACCTAGAATGCCGATGCGATTTTAGCCTAATTTCGGTTGAAATTTTGTTTTCACTCCTGTTTATAAGTTAAAACTTACAAATGAGACTCAAAAATATCAGTTTAAACTATGGATTGCGAATTTTTAAGGCTCTTTCAGAAGAGCCGAGAGTGAGAATCATCCATCTGCTTATGTTGAACAAGGAATTGAGCATATCCGATCTGGAGCACATCTTGGACTTCACCCAGACCAAAACCAGCCGGCATCTCATCATGCTAAAAAACGCTGGCCTACTGGGCAACCGCCGGGTCGACCAATGGATGTTTTACTATATCCTGGAGGAATATCTCGAAATCATTATGCAGATTTTTAAGTTTATCCAAAAGGACCCCAGTCTCATCAAGGACCAGGAAACCTATGAGATCCTAAAGTCCAACCGCGAGCTGGCGATCAACAAAATCCAAAACAACCAATATCGGCGCTGATTTCCCTTGAAAACCTATCAACATATTTTCTTTGATCTGGACCATACGCTTTGGGACTATGATCGAAATGTATCCGAGTCGCTTTCCGAGCTTTACCACATCTATGGGTTGGTGAATTTGGGCATCCCCACCTTTGAGATATTCTTCCAATCCTTCCACCAGGTGAACTTCCAGCTGTGGGATTGGTATAACGTCGGAAAAATCGACAAACACAACCTCAGGAAGGAACGGTTCCCGAGGATTTTCACGCACGCAGGAGGGAAATCCGAGGCGATCCCCGTGGAGTTTGAAGAGGACTTCATGAATAGGACCTCTGCCAAACCCCATGTCTTTCCCCATGCCAAAGAGATCCTCACGTACCTGAAAACCAAGTACCGCATCCACGTCATTACCAACGGCTTCAATGAGTCGCAGGACAAAAAAATGAAATCAGCCGGACTGGATGGATTTTTCGAGCTTGTCGTGACTTCTGAGACCACGGGGCACAAAAAGCCCGATCCAAGGATCTTCGAATATGCCATGGATCAGCTGAACACCGGACCAGATGCTTGCCTGATGATTGGCGATAACCCAGACTCGGATATCCTGGGTGCGCAGAGGGCTGGGATAGATCAGGTTTTTTTCAATCCAGAGGGAAAGGGCATCCTGCTCCAGCCCACTTTCGAAATCAGCCACCTGAAGGACCTCGAAGACCTTTTGTAGCCGATAGCCTGTCCTTTCGACGACGAAGGCTTATCTTTGCACCTTCAGAAACCAAATAAACTCCAAATAGTATGTTAAAGGGATTTTTCAACGTGCCGGCTCCGATCAACGAGCCCATCAAGTCATATGCCCCGGGCAGCCCGGAAAGAAAAGAACTTCAAGCCATGCTTGCTGAACTCCGTTCCCAGCAAATTGATGTACCGATGTACATTGGCAGCGAGGAAGTCAGAACTGGAAACACCCATCCGATGACTCCTCCTCATGACCACCAGCATATCTTGGGATATTTTCACGAAGGAGATGCCGGACACGTGGAGCAAGCAATCAATGCGGCTTTGGGAGCAAAAGAAGCTTGGGAAAGCCTTGAATGGGAACAGAGGGCAGCCATTTTCCTGAAAGCTGCCGACCTTATTGCGGGTCCTTACCGAGCAAAACTAAACGCGGCCACCATGCTGGGCCAGTCCAAAAACGCCTTCCAAGCCGAGATCGACTCAGCCTGCGAAATCATCGACTTCCTCCGCTTCAATGTGAAGTACATGACCGAAATCTACGCGCAGCAGCCCCCAGTCTCTGGAGGTGGCGTATGGAACAGGGTAGAACAGCGACCGCTCGAGGGCTTCGTATTTGCACTGACACCGTTCAACTTCACCGCAATCGCCGGAAACCTGCCGACAGCTCCGGCGATGATGGGAAACACCGTCGTATGGAAGCCCGCCTACACCCAAATCTACTCTGCCAATGTATTGATGGAAGTATTCAGGGAAGCGGGCGTGCCCGATGGCGTGATCAACCTGATCTACGTGGACGGCCCGACTGCCGGTGACATCATATTCAAGCATCCGGACTTTGCAGGGATTCACTTCACCGGGTCAACCGGAGTATTCCAACATATCTGGAAAACCATCGGAGAAAACATCAACACTTACAAGTCATATCCAAGAATCGTGGGTGAAACGGGTGGAAAGGACTTTGTCCTTGCCCATAAATCCGCCGATCCCAAAGCGGTGGCGGTAGGCTTGGTCAGAGGAGCGTTCGAATTCCAAGGCCAAAAATGCTCGGCCGCATCGCGTGCCTATATCCCCTCCAATATCTGGGAAGAGGTGAAAAATTATGTGCAAGAAGATCTTGCCACGATGAAAATGGGCGGCACAGAAGACTTCACCAACTTCATCAATGCGGTGATCGACGAGAAGGCCTTTGACAAAATCGCCAAGTACATCGACAATGCCAAAGCAACTCCCGGAGTGGAAATCATCGCCGGCGGCAACTATGACAAGTCCAAAGGCTACTTTATCGAACCGACCGTCATCCTGACCCAAGATCCGATGTACACCACGATGTGCGAGGAGATCTTTGGACCAGTGCTGACCATCTACGTGTACTATGCAGAGCACTTTGAGACCGTCCTGGAATTGGTGGACCAGACTTCCCCATATGCCTTGACCGGCGCGGTTTTCTCCCAGGACCGCTACGCGATCGAGCTGGCAACCCAAAAACTTCGCAACGCCGCCGGCAACTTTTATATCAATGACAAGCCAACCGGCGCGGTCGTTGGGCAGCAGCCATTTGGCGGAGCGAGAGCTTCCGGCACCAACGACAAAGCCGGCTCTATGATCAACTTGCTACGCTGGGTTTCTCCACGGACCATCAAGGAAACCTTTGTTTCTCCAAAAGATTACAGATATCCGTTTATGGGTGAGGATAAAAAATGATGAATTCCTAATCGACAAATTCCAGTTTCGAGAGCCTCGAAGATTTTCGGGGCTTTTTTGTGCTCCTTCTTTAAGCTTCCCAAAAATTCTGAGGGAAGCAATTGCTTGGAATGGACTGGATTGAAAGGAATTAACATGAAAACTTTGATTCTCCCAGAAGAGGAAAAGCTGGTTTAAAAATCTTGTCAGAGGATCTTCTTTTTTTCATGGATTCCGAGTCGATAAGGCTCAATTCTCTGACCAGTCGAATGTAGCAGGTCCAGTACTGCAGATTTTTTTTTTAAGAATTGCCATTCTTTTAATAATCCGACAAAGCCAAATCGCTACGCGACGACCCTGGATCTAATTTCGTATTTTCGGGGAGTGGCACCTGATTCGGCCCGAGGAGTTATTACTTCCCTTTTCGAACAGGTGACTAGTATAAAAAGACACTGCGTTTGCGAATTAATGGCACAACATGAATAGGCTGAACACAAATCCTAAACTCAAAGCAATGCAAGAAATCAATTCTATCAACATCATGGAAAAGTTTTCATTGTTTGAAAAGCAATGGACACCTCATATTATCGGAGAACTCAACGGGCAATATGTGAAGCTTTGTAAGCTAAAAGACGACTTCGTCTGGCATAGTCATGAAAATGAAGACGAACTGTTTATGGTATTTAAGGGCACTCTCCTGATGGACTTTCGGGATGGACGAACCGTAGAAGTCAAAGAAGGAGAAATTCTGATCGTTCCAAAAGGGGTCGAGCACAGACCACATACAAATGGAGAAATTGTGTTTAACCTACTCTTTGAACCCAAAGCTACGCTCCACACAGGTGGGGTCGAAACTGAGATGACCGTCAAAGAATTAGGGTGGATTTAATTTTCTTGCCCGAGTTCCGAAACCGGGACTTATTTGACTATAAGAGAACAAGTTATGGGAAAATTAGCATTGAAGGTAAACCCTAAAGTCATTGAAGTTTTTGCAAATTACCCTGACTCGGTTCGGAATAAAATGGAATTCCTAAAAGGCGTGGTGATAGAAACAGCTGAGGAGACAGAAGGTATCGACGAAATGGAGGTAACCTTAAAATGGGGTGAACCGAGCTTCGTCACCAAACAGGGGAGTACTTTGCGAATGGATTGGAAAGCAAGAGCACCAGACCAAGTAGCATTGTATTTCCAGTGTACAAGCAGATTGGTGGACACCTTTAGAATGGTGTTCGACCAAAAATTTCAGTACGAAGGAAATCGGGCAATCGTATTTCAGCTAAGTCAAAGAATCCCTGTGCAAGAATTAAAGGAATGCATAAGAGCAACCTTGACCTATCATGATGTAAAACATCTGATGACTTTGGGGATATAAAAACATGCCGTTGGAAAACCAACAGCCCGCACTATCCCGAAGCCGTTCCCTCCGTTTCGCCGACTTCCCGATTCCGATGAGCAGTCCCAAACTTCTCTTGATCAAGCCATCCAAATTGGTGCGAGGTTTTGCAGTGGTTCGGTGGAATTAGCAGCTACAAAAAGAAAAAGCCACAATCCTAACTGATTTCGCTTTACAATAAAGAAGCCCTTTGAACGTAAATTCAAAGGGCTAAGTATTTCAAGGCTCCTATCGACTTCATGAGGCGATCCTAAGACTTGAGGATTAAGAATCTTTACCTCTAGACTTTCGAAGTCAAAGAGACTTCAAATATTAAGTATACATCGCTCCATTGACATGAAGCACTTGGCCTGAAACATAGGTACTCATATCCGAGCCGAGGAATACGCAGGCATCGGCGATCTCCTCCGGCTTGCCTCCACGCTTCATCGGAATGGCTTCTCTCCAGCCCTGTACCGTTTTCTCATCCAACACCTCGGTCATCTCTGTTTCGATAAAACCCGGAGCAATGGCATTGCAGCGGATATTTCTTGAGCCCAGCTCCAAAGCTACCGACTTCGTAAAGCCGATGATTCCAGCTTTTGACGCTGCATAGTTTGCCTGGCCTGCGTTGCCTTTGGCACCGACTACAGAGGTCATGTTGATGATGGAACCCGACTTCGCCTTCATCATGGTGCGGGTCGCGGCCTTCACGGTATTGAAGCAGGACTTCAGGTTTACGTTCATGATCTCATCCCAGGATTCCTCTGTCATTCTCATCAACAAATTGTCGCGGGTGATTCCTGCGTTGTTCACCAAAATATCCAAAGCGCCAAAGTCAGCCACCACGGCATTGACCAGCTCCTCCGCCGCCTTGAAGTCAGAGGCATCCGAGCGATATCCCTTTGCTTTGATGCCAAAAGCAGCCAATTCAGCCTCCAGGGCCTGTCCCTTTTCCACACTGGACAGATAGGTAAAAGCTACGTTTGCTCCCTCTTGTGCATATTTGATAGCTATGGCTTTTCCGATGCCTTTGGAGGCTCCGGTGACCAGGGCGGTTTTTCCTGAAAGTAATCCCATGAAGAATAAAATTTTGTTTGGTCAAAATTAGAAAAAACTCCCAAACTTTTGATTCCCCGCCCAAGCGTTCTCGATGTTCCGTCTGTAAACCAATCCTTTACTCCTAGTTTTGACGATTCGAAACCGAATCCAGATCCCATTTTCAAATTCCCAAAATTGTCCGCTGAATCCCATCAAATCCACATTAAAACGCCATTTTCCCTGAAACACAAGCGCTTATACGCGATTTTTTTCTGAAGCCAAAAGACCTATTTTTGCAGAGTTTCAATTCGTAATCAAACCCATTTTAGATATGTCTTCGACAAAATTTGACTTGATCGTGCTGGGTAGCGGTCCAGGCGGGTACGTAGCCGCCATCCGCGCCTCTCAACTAGGTCTCAAAACAGCCATCGTGGAAGCTGCCGAGCTTGGTGGCATCTGTCTCAATTGGGGCTGTATCCCTACCAAAGCCCTTCTGAAAAGCGCCCAGGTGTTTGAATACATCAGCCATGCAAAAGACTATGGCATCACGGTAAAAGACGCAGAGGCGGATTTCTCCGGAATGGTAAAAAGAAGCCGAGGCGTGGCCGATGGGATGAGCAAGGGCGTGACCTTTTTGATGAAAAAGAACAAGATCGAAGTCATCTCCGGCTGGGGTAAAGTACAGCCCGGCAAAAAAATCGAAGTCACCGACAAAGACGACAAGAAAACCGTCTACTCCGCCGACAACATCATCATTGCCACCGGTGCGAGATCCCGAGAACTTCCGTCGATGAAGATCGACAACGACAAGATCATCGGCTACCGCAAAGCCATGACCCTGGAAAAGCAACCAAAGAAAATGGTCGTAGTGGGTTCCGGCGCCATTGGAGTCGAGTTCGCCTACTTCTATGCTTCGATAGGCACCGAGGTCACCATTGTGGAGTTTTTGGACAGAATTGTTCCCGTGGAGGATGAGGAGGTATCCAAGGCTCTGGAGAAACTCTACAAAAAAGCGGGAATGAAGATCATGACTTCCTCAGAAGTCACCGCCGTGGACACCAAAGGCAAGGGATGCAAAGTCACCGTCAAAACTGCCAAAGGCGAAGAGACGCTGGAATGCGATATCGTCCTTTCCGCTGCGGGTGTGGTATCCAACCTGGAAAACATCGGCTTGGAAGATGTTGGCATCCTGGTGGACAAAGGAAAAATCAAAGTAGACGAATACTATAAGACTAACATGCCAGGCTATTATGCAATCGGCGACGTGATTCCGGGCCCGGCCTTGGCACACGTGGCATCTGCCGAAGGCATCATCTGCGTGGAGAAAATCGCCGGACACCATCCCGAGCCACTTGACTACAACAACATTCCCGGCTGTACCTACTGCTCCCCGGAGATCGCTTCCGTCGGCTTCACCGAAGCCAAGGCAAAAGAAGCTGGCTATGAAGTCCGTGTCGGCAAGTTTCCTTTCTCCGCTTCCGGCAAAGCTTCCGCAGCCGGTGCCAAAGACGGTTTTGTGAAGCTGGTATTTGACAAGAAGTACGGAGAACTGCTCGGAGCGCACATGATCGGTGCCAATGTGACCGAAATGATCGCAGAGATCGTTGCCATCCGCAAGCTGGAAACTACCGGACACGAACTGATCAAGACCGTCCACCCCCACCCCACCATGTCCGAAGCGATCATGGAGGCAGCAGCCGCAGCTTACGACGAAGTGATCCACCTCTGAGAAACATATTTTCAAAATAATCCAACACCAGGCTTAAACATTGAGCCTGGTGTTTTACTTTTAGGAGTATTCCACTACGACCCAACCACTTTTGCAAGAAGACGAACTCATTGCCGGTCTAAGAGGCAAAGACCGGAAAACCACCGAATACCTCTACGAAAAATATTCTAGAGCACTCTTTGCGGTGATCTCCAGGATCGTCTCCGATTCGGATATTGCCGAAGAGGTTTTTCACGATGCATTCATCAAAATCATCCGAAAAATCGACAGCTACGACGAGTCCAAAGGACGCCTTTACACTTGGATGTCCAACATTTGCCGCAATGCAGCCATCGATAAGTTGAGATCCAAAGAAATCTCCCAATCCACTAAGACCAACACGATAGATGATTTCGTATATGGCCTCGAAAGCCAGTCCGGAACCATGGAAACGATTGAGGCGATAGGCGTGAAAGAACTGATGGACAATCTCAGCGAAGACCAACGATTTATCATTGAGTATATTTATTTCAAAGGATACACCCACTCGGAGATCTCAGAGGAATTCGACATTCCCTTGGGTACAGTCAAGTCCCGCGTCAGGGCCGCACTTCAAGTATTAAAAAAGAACTTAGACAGAATCTAGTGAACATTCAAGACTACATAGCATCAGGCAAACTCGAGCTTTTCCTTCTAGGCGAGCTGACTGAGCGTGAGCGTGAGGAAGTGCTGACACTGGCTAAGGCCCACCCCGAAATCCAGCAGGAACTCGACGCATTGGAGGAAGCGATGTTTTCATTTGACCAGAAGACAGGCGTAGCTCCCTCCGCTAACGTAAAAGAACGGATCTTCGCTAGTCTGGAAGCTGACTTCCAAAAGGCGGAGACACCGTCCTCTCCAGCTCCTGTGACAGCGACTTCAGTCAAGTTCAGCCCCTGGAAAAGTTTTGCAATCGCCGCCTCTGTCGCAGCCGTTTTGGCCAGTGCAGCAGCGATCTACTTCGCCGGCAAATTCTACGACACAGAGGAAAAGTTTACCGCGTTGCTTCAAGACCAGCAGGTGATGGCTGACAATCTCAACCAGGTCAAGCAAGAATTTGAAGAAACAGACTCTCGCCTGGATCGCTTGATCTCCGGCGATTTCCGCAAGGTGGAGATGCTGGGCGAAGCCCTTCCCATGCAAAAAGACGCCAAAGTCGACGTTTTTTGGGACAAAAATGCACAGGAGGTGTTCGTTGCCGTAAACACGCTAAATTCACTTTCGGCGGAATTTGACTACCAGCTTTGGGCGATAGGAAAGGATGGCCCCATCGGCATCGGGCTGGTCAATCCTGGTGAAAAATTCACGCTGCAACAAATGGATGCCGTGGCCGAAGCGGGTGCTTTTGCCATCACGATCGAGCCTAAAGGAGGCTCCAAATCCCCGACCCTTGATAAACTGGTGGTCTTGGGAGAGGTTTCCTAAGAGCAAAATCCTTCATAAAGCTCCTTAAGCCCGGTTTTCAAATCGGGCTTTTTTCGTACCCGATGCTGAACTTAAGCTCCTTCGATGCTATTTTGAAACCATGGAACTGCAACTATCCACCCCCGCCTTGCTTTTTTCGGCCATCACGCTGCTGATGCTCGCCTTCACCAACCGATTCCTGGCCATTGCCACCCTGATCCGGGGTCTTCACAAAAACTACGTAAACGACCCTGACTCCAAGCAGATCGCAGAGCAGATACACAACCTGCGCCGAAGGCTGACACTCATCAAAAACATGCAGCTGTTTGGAGTATTCAGCTTTCTTCTCTGCGTGATTTGTATGTTCTTGCTCTTCCAAGGCTACACTTCCGCCGCCAATTGGGTATTTGTCATGAGCATGGCTTCGCTGCTGATCGCCTTGGCAATCTCTCTGGTAGAAATCCAAATCTCGACAAAAGCACTCAATCTCGAGCTTTCGGACATGGAAGAAGTCTTTGGCCGAAGATCCAGCAGCCTGGATTTGTTTTTCAAAAAAGACAAAAAAGAAGATGAATAGACATTGCATGTGGGCATGGTTCTGCTGTGGCCTTTTGAGCTTTTGCAAACCCCAAGAACCCACTCAAGTCGAGATATCGGGTCAGGAATCTGAGAAAGCGCAGCGAAATCTAATTACCCTGTCTTCTCTCGAAGAAACCCGTGACTTCTACACGTGGAAGGCGGACCGCATCCCTTTGGTCTCCGCCCACCGGGGTGGGCCCTACCCTGGCTTTCCCGAAAACGCGATCGAGACTTTCGCCAATGTCATCGAACATACACCAGCCATCATCGAGCTTGACGTCGCCATGACCAAAGATTCGGTCTTGGTACTGATGCACGACGATGAGTTGGACCGCACGACAAACGGGACAGGCAAAGTCGAAGAGGTAAGCTTTGAATATATCCAGAGCCTGCGGCTAGAGGACAACGAAGGAAATCTGACCGAGTTTAGAATACCCACATTGCGGGAGGCCCTCATTTGGTCCAAGGGGAAAGTCCTGCTCACCGTGGATATCAAGCGCTCCGTTCCCTTCGAAAAAGTCGTGGAAGAAGTTCGCGAAACTGAATCCGAAGCGCATGCCGCCCTGATCACCTACACCTTTGCGGCAGCAAAAAAACTCCTTCTCATGGCTCCCGACCTGATGCTGTCCGTCACGGTGCGGAATGAAGAGGAAATCCTTCGGCTCGAGGAAAGCGGAATTCCCTGGAACCGGGTGATTGCCTTTACCGGAATCGCCGAGCGAAGTCCAGAATTCAACAAGGCGCTTCACGACAAAGGGGTATTTACGATACTGGGCG
>CAZTJM010000015.1:20217-52476 GCA_964613865.1 uncultured Limnohabitans sp.
TGGGCGTGCTCGGCAACTAGGACAAAAGCGCCGAAGCCCGGGGCGATCAACTCTACGTCTCCTTTGTGCAAAACGGAGCCGACATCCTTGCCACGGACCGGCCCATCGAAGCCGCTGCAGCCATCAAAACCTTAGCCCCAAAGACAAGTTCCAAATCCAAGTATTTTATCCATGCTGATTGATCTGAGAAGCGACACGGTGACCCGGCCGACTCCGGGCATGAAAGAAGCGATGTTTTCCGCCCCGATTGGGGACGACGTGTTCGGAGAAGACCCTACAGTCAACGCCTTGGAGGAAAAAGTCGCCAAGCTTTTCGGTATGGAAGCGGCTATATTTTGCCCATCGGGAACGATGACCAACCAAATCGCCATCCGACTGCATACCGGTCCGCAGCGGGAAGTGGTCTGCCACCAACATTCCCACATCTATCTCTATGAGGGAGGAGGCATCATGTCCAACTCGCTGGCCTCGGTGAAGCTGCTGGAAGGAAGTTTGGGAAAAATCACAGCCCCCCAAATCGCCTCAGCGATCAATCCCGACGATGTCCACGCCCCGGAGACCGCATTGGTCTCGCTGGAAAACACAATGAACAAAGGAGGTGGCAGCATTTACACGCTCGACGAGATCAAGCCTATCCATACATTGTGCCGAGAAAAGGGCATCAAGCTCCACTTGGACGGGGCGAGATTGTTCAACGCCCTGGTGGAGACGGGCGAGAGTCCGGCAGAATGGGGAGCGCATTTTGACACGATTTCGATTTGCCTGAGCAAAGGGCTAGGCTGTCCCGTGGGATCAGTCTTGCTAGGCACCAAAGTCGACATCAAGCGGGCAAGGAAAGTCCGTAAGGTATTTGGTGGAGGCATGCGTCAAGCGGGATTCCTTGCAGCCGCCGGGACCTATGCCCTCGATCATCAGGTCGAAAGACTGAAAGAAGATCATGCTCGAGCCAGGGCTTTAGGGCAAATGTTGGGCTCGCTGCCAATCGTAAGCGAAGTGTTTCCGGTGGCGACAAACATTGTAATCGCTCGACTGGATGGAGTTACGCCGGAGGACTTTATGAAAAAGCTGGTTGAAAAAGACATCAAATCAGTCAAATTCGGCCCGGATCTGGTTCGTTTCGTCACCCATCATGACTTTGGAGACGAGCAGCTAGAGGAGTTTGGAAAAAGGATTAGCCGGATCTAATTCACACCAATTTGGATTTTCTTCGTTAACTTCCCGTAAACGCTATCTCCATGATTACCAAAGAAAAAGCCTTTGAAGCAATTAAGTCGCTGCCCGACGAGTTTTCTATCGAGGAGCTGATGGATAGATTGATTCTTTTGAACAAAATCGAAACTGGTCTTAAGCAATCTGAAAGCGGAGCTGTATACACTTCCGAACAGGCAAAAAAAATGCTTGACGAATGGTCAAAGTAACCTGGTCTAAGCAGGCGATCGAGGATATTCACAGAGTTAGAGAATACTATCTTGAATTTTCAACGACTTTTTCCTCCAAGCTTGTCGATCAAATCTTTGAGAAAGAGGCCTTGATTTCCCAGCATCCGGAGATCGGCAGAATCGTCCCTGAGCTCAACAACCAAAACTTTCGAGAAATCATCTTTCGGAATTTCCGGATTATTTATGCCATTTTTGACTCCTTCAGAATCACTATCTTGACCGTTCACGAAAGCTCCAGACCACTGTCTAGCATCTCAATTTTCGATTGAACGGAACTTCAAAACCAAAAAACCTTCTTAACGGCGAGATGGAAGACTTTAAGCTCTTCTACCTATCGCCGCTCGCTTATAGTCTAGCCGACAATTATTGTCTCTAAAAACTTGAAACCACTGTCCTCCTAGCTTTTTTTCGACCAAGCTTGTAACCTTGTAGCATGAATCCCACTCCCCTAGCCGAACGGATGCGCCCGACACGACTGGAAGACCTGATCGGACAGGAACACCTTTCTTCTCCCAGTTCATTTTTGCACAAAGCCATTAAGTCAGGCAACGTGCCTTCCTTGATTCTTTGGGGGCCTCCTGGTGTGGGTAAGACTACTATTGCCAACATTATCGCCAACGAGATCAAGGCTCCTTTTTACACCCTCAGCGCGATCAGCTCGGGAGTAAAGGACATCCGGGAAGTGATCGAGAAAGCCAGATTCCAGCAAGGCGTGGTGCTCTTCATCGACGAGATCCACCGCTTCAACAAATCCCAGCAAGACGCTTTGCTAGGCGCCGTGGAGAAAGGCACCATCCGTCTGATCGGCGCGACGACAGAAAATCCTTCTTTTGAAGTTAATTCCGCGCTTTTGTCCAGATGTCAGGTATTCACCCTGAATGCACTCGGTAAAGAAGAAATGGTCGCCATGATGCGCCAAGCCTTGGAAAAGGACTCAGACTTGAAGAAAATCCAAGTTGAGTTGCAGGAAACCGACGCCTTGCTCCGCATCTCGGGAGGCGATGGCCGAAAGCTCCTCAACCTGTTGGAAATCGTAATTGACGGGATCAACGAAAATCTCTGCGTAATCACGGACGAAAAAGTAATGCAAATCGCCCAGCAAAAGGTAGCGCTCTACGACAAATCCGGCGAGCAACATTACGATATCATCTCTGCCTTTATCAAATCCATCCGGGGCTCAGACCCAAATGCAGCCGTATATTGGCTGGCAAGGATGATCGAGGGCGGCGAAGACGTTAAATTCATTGCCCGTCGGCTCGTCATTCTTGCTTCGGAAGATGTGGGAAATGCGAACCCAAACGCCCTACTTCTCGCCACCAATTGCTTTGAAGCGGTCAAGATCATCGGCTATCCAGAGGCAAGAATCATACTCTCTCAGTGCGTGACCTATCTGGCCAGCTCGCCAAAAAGCAACGCCTCCTACATGGCAATCAACAAAGCCCAAGCCATCGTCGCAGAGACGGGAAACCTTTCTGTTCCGCTCCATCTCCGCAATGCTCCCACCAAGCTGATGAAGGACCTGAACTATGGCAAAGCCTACAAGTACTCCCACGACTTCCCAGGCAACTTTGTGGAACAGGAGTTTTTGCCAGACGAAATCAAAAACACCAAACTTTACGAGCCTGGAGAAAATGCGCGAGAAAACGAGTTGAGGAAATATCTATCGAGTAAGTGGAAGGGGAAGTATGGGTATTAGTGAAGTCTGAAATTTGGAGGATGAAATTGGAAATTTCCTCTTACTCCAAACCGAGATAAAATAATTCAGCTCATTTTCAAAGAATTGCATTTGGATCAAAATTTTTATTTGCCTTTAAAAAATTAGAATCTACCTTTGCAATCCGTTTGGAAAGCAAACGAAATGGAAGTTTAGCTCAGCTGGTTCAGAGCATCTGCCTTACAAGCAGAGGGTCGGGGGTTCGAATCCCTCAACTTCCACATCAAAGCCTCATCTCGATAGTTATCAAGGATGGGGCTTTTTTTTAATCCCTCTCTCAAAATCAAAATAATAGGCTGCCAATTTGAATAACAGCCTATTGATATTTGCAGGAAATGTGAGGCTCCCCCCTATTCCAGATTTACCATAAATCCAGCCCTAAACCACCTACCCGGCATTTGAACGGTGCCTGCTTCTACATAATCCGTGTTCGTGATATTGGAAGCTTCCGCAAAGAACCCCAGCTTGCCCATGCGATTGTAGTCCACCCGCATATCCAGAACAAAATAGGGATCTAGACTAATCCGCTCCACGTAGCGCATCTTGGTGTTCCATTCCGTTTTCTTGCCAAATCCTACCAATACGCCACCGATGAGTTGGTTTCTCAACGCCGTGAGCGAATAGCGCGACTCGATGCCCGGCAAACCTGTAAAGGCAGCGTCGATAAAATTATAAGACAGCATCAATTCTTTCAACTGAACCACAGCGCTGCTTGGATTTACACGATAGTAGGCCGAAGCCTCTATACCGTTGAAGGTGACCTCGTTGAAGTTTTGGGGCTGCCAAGGTTCATCCTCAGATGCCCTAACCCAATCGATCAGATTTTCAGAAAAGCGATTGAAGTAAACCAACTCCCCTCTCCAGTTGGCATGGGTCCACTTTCCACCAAACTCAAAGGACCTTGCCTGCTCAGGTTGCAGATCTGGGTTGCCTATGTTGGTAGGACCGACGTAGTACAGATCCGTATAAGTGGGAATTCTAAAGCTCGAGCCTATGCCGGAATAAAGTCGAATCGCCTTAGTCGCCTGAAACCCGACTTCCATTCCCGGAAAATGCTTCCAGCCATATTCAGAATAATAGTTTGAATACAATCCGCCTCGGATATCGACTTTCTCGGCTAAAGTCACCAGCTGCTCAAGGAAGATCCCGGTCAAAACGCGGTCGTGATCGCCCAGATTCGAACTTTCAATTTGTTCTTTTCTTACCTCCACACCAAAACCGGTAACCCCAAGCTTACTTTTGTAGGAGCCGTTGGTCTCCAAGGCAAAGACATCGGACGTATGGAAATTCTGGTAAAAGGCAGGCTCGTTTCTTCTCAGCCTATACTCATCCTCGTTTCTCCGCCAATATCCCCTTGTGTTTAGGGAAAAGTCACCGGAGCGATAGGTGTGACTCAGTGAGCCCAAAGTGGTCTGTATGCTTTCCCACTGGTCTGGAAAAGTCGATGCATAAAACCCATTCGCCCCGAAAGTCCGATCAGCATAGGCGACCATCCCACGTATGGCGTTTTTCGCATTGAGATCCACTCCGCCTTCGTAGAAAATATTGCTTACCTGGTAGTCCGAGTTGTATTGGTAGCCATTGGAATCGTCATAGGAGACCGCCAGGTTTTGCCGATACTTTCCTGCTGGAAGTGCTCCAGCTAAACTTATTCCCTTCATCCCAAAATCGCCCGCATATCCCTGAAGCCTGAGGCTTTTCGTCTCGGAAAGACTAGTAATGACATTCACGGCTCCGGTGTAGGCATTTTGCCCGAAAACCCGGGAAGCAGGCCCCTTCAGCACCTCCACCCGGTCTATGTTGACCATTGGAACCGGGATGTTCATCATGTGATGGCCCGTCTGCGGATCACTAAGCTTAATTCCGTTGACCAACATCAAGGTCTGCTCGAAAGAGCCGCCGCGGATACCGATATCCGCCTGTACGCCCGTGACTCCGCGCTGCCGCACATCAACTCCAGGCACAAAACTCAGCACCTCGGGAAGACTCCTTGCTGGCGTAGTTTCGATCTGTTGCCGATCCACCAGGGAGATGTTTCGGCTTTGTTTGGAAAAAGGAAGCTGGATGCGGTTTTCCTGGATGATCACTTCGTCCAGTCTTTGGGTAGTCGTGTCGGTCTGGGCATTTGTCGCCATCCACATCAGCGCCAAACTTCCAGTCAAAAGTACTTTTTTCATCAGATTGGGTATAAAATCTGAACCAAAGGTAAAGGCCTTTTTCCCCACCAAACAACCGAATTGAAAATCTAAATTTTGGTTAAAGCTTTTTCGCTCATCAAAAAAACATTTAGCAATACGCGACGAGTCTGTATTTTCGGCGGCAAAATATAAAGCCCAATGAGAAAAATAAAACTACTGGGAGGGGTGCTGTCCGCGTTTCTGATGACCGGAAGTCTGTCCCTGTTTGCCCAGCAAGGCAGAGAAAACAACCAGCAGGACTTTTCGGAATTCATGGACCGAAAAGGCAACTACTACCGCAGCGCATCCGGCAAGCCGGGCGAAGGATACTGGCAAAATGCCGCCGACTACCAAATCGAGGTGGCGCTGGACGAGGCCAACTTTACCCTGTCGGGAAAGGTCACCCTCACTTATACCAACAACAGCCCCGAGCCACTGGATTTCATCTGGATGCAAATGGAGCAAAACCGCTTCACGGAAACCTCCCGAGGTACGCTTACTACCCCGGTGCAGGGCAACCGCTACAACGGTGACGTGGACGGGGGCTACCAAATCTCCAACCTCAGTGCAAAAGTAGGCAGCAAGGGAGCTGTCTCCTCCAAGTACCTCGTGGACGATACCCGCATGCAGGTTTGGTTTGCGGAGCCAATCCCAGCTAAAGGAGGAAAGGCAACCGTCTCCATGGATTTCTCTTTCAAAGTACCTCAAAAAGGCATGGACAGAATGGGCCGCCTCAAAGTGGCTGATGGCTGGATCTATGCCTTCGCCCAGTGGTACCCTAAAGTGGCGGTCTTCGACGACATCGAAGGCTGGAATGTGGAGCCTTATCTAGGCGCTGGAGAGTTCTACCTAGAGTATGGCAACTTCGATTACAAAGTCACCGTGCCCTACAACCACATCGTGGTCGGCTCCGGCAAGCTAATGAACCCAAATGAGGTTCTTTCGAAAGAACTTCAAAACCGCTACGCAAAAGCATCCCAAAGCGACGAAACGGTCTTCCTGATCACTCCAGAAGAGATCAAAAACACCCAACTTACCCGTCCGAAGCAAGACGGTACCGTGACTTGGCATTTCCAGATCAAAAACTCGAGAGATATCGCTTTCGCAACCTCGGACTCCTTCATCTGGGATGCTGCCAAGATCAACTTGCCATCTGGCAAGACTATTCTCGCCCAATCTGTGTACCCCAAAGAAAGCCAAGGCCAGGAAGCTTGGGGCCGCTCTACGGAGTACAGCAAGGCGTCCATCGAGCACTACTCAAAACAGTGGTATGAATTCCCCTGGGAGACTGCCACCAATGTGGCCGCGGAGATCGGCGGGATGGAATACCCCGGACTCAACTTCTGCCACTATACTTCCAAGGGCCGCGGTCTTTGGGGCGTGACCGATCACGAATTTGGCCACAACTGGTTTCCGATGATCGTGGGTAGCAACGAAAGACGCTACGCATGGATGGATGAAGGCTTCAACACCTTCATCAACCACTACAGTACGTTGGATTTCAACGAGGGCGAATACCCAAGCACATTAAACGAAACCAGAAGGTTCAACAACTATTTCACCAGCGACAGCCGTGAAGGAATAGACAACTATCCCGATGTGACCAACCTCCAAAACCTCGGAATGGTCGCTTACCGAAAGCCAGGCATCGGACTGGTGGTATTACGGGAGTACATCCTCGGCCATGAGCGCTTTGACAATGCATTCAGATCTTATATCAAGACATGGGCATACAAGCATCCACAGCCTGCGGACTTCTTCAACCACATGGAAAACGTAGCGGGTGAAAACCTCTCCTGGTTCTGGAAGGGATGGTTCTACGGCAACGGCAACATAGACCTCGGAATAGCGGGAGTCCAGCCTTATGGAGGAAACTACCTCGTCAGCCTCGAAAACAAGGGAGACTTCCCAATGCCGGTCTTGCTGGAGGTAAGCTATGACGACGGTTCCAAAGAGCGTATCAGCCTGCCCGTGGAAATCTGGCAAAGAGGAGACAACTGGATCCACCAGATCAAAACCACCAAGAAAGTTACCGCGGTGGTCATCGATCCGGACAAAGTCATCCCAGACACCAACTTGGCAAACGACAGCTGGCCGGTCGAGATATACAAATAAACCAACAAGCTCCTGAGATCTTCAGGAGCTTTTTTTTGCCCTCTTTTTACCAATTCAAAAAAGACTCAGGGCAATGCGCCTACGGTTCACACCTGTAATCCTACGATTGACTTCCTTCCGTTTTTCAAGCAAGCTTTCTTCCTCCATCTTAGCAGCACCATTTCAAAAGCATGAAGAACATGAAAAACTACTACGCCACAAACCGACTTATCCTGTTGCTGCTATTTCTCTCCTCTCCCCTGTTTTGTGGAGAAGTGCTGGCACAAAACACCAATGTCACTGCGAGATCCAATTCCGGGACTTCCAGATGGACTGTCAACAACAACACCCAAAAGTCCAGCCTGGAGACCAACGGGAAAATCACCATCTCGGAGGATGAAAAAAGCATCAGTTCCATTTCTCCCGGAGGCTACCTCAAGATCGAAAAAACCACATTTGGCAACTCTCGCTCCTTGTTCATCACCAACAAGGGCGGAACGCTGGACTACGAGTATAAGGAAGGCGGCAGGAGCAAGCCCTACGAACCGGACGGGAGAGTTTGGCTAAGCGAAATCCTTCCAGACCTGCTCAACTCCACGACCATTGCAGCAGAATCTCGCATCGACCGCCACTATGCCAAAGGCGGAATCAAATCAGTCTTGGGACTGGTATCCCAGCTGAACAGTGACCACGTCAAATCCGCCTACCTTGGAATACTCATGCAAAAAAACCTCAGCCAGGCCGACTTCACGGCAGTGATTGATGCCGTCCCCGACAATTTGGATTCGGACCACTTTAAGCTGGAAGTCTATAAGAAGGTACCACCGGCTTACTTCAAAGACATCAACAGACTTACACGGGTGGTAAGCGACATCGACTCGGACCATTTCAAAGCCGAAATTCTCAAACCGATCTTCAAAGCCAATGTCGTTGCCGGCCAGGGAGAAAAAGCGCTTCAGCTCATCAATCTGGTAGACAGCGATCATTTCAAACTTGAAATCGCCAAAACCATCTCCTTCCAAAACATCTCCACGCCCGACCTTCGTTTTCTGGTAGACAGTGTGGTCCCAAAGATCGACTCAGACCATTTCAAAAACGAGCTGCTCCGAACCATCATCAACAGCAACAACCTCACCGAGGAGCGTGCGTTGATCGTCCTATCCGGAGTCAACAGCATGGACAGCGACCACTTCAAGGCAGAAACGCTCAAATCACTGTGTTCAAAGCAGCCTTCTGAGCGCGTGAAACAACAGATACGAGAAACGGCCAAGACGAGCATAGAGTCCTCCCACTTTCTCGGCGAGGTAATGCGTTGCGCGGCCTAAGCGAAAAGCTTTTTGTAAATTGATGCCCCGGCGGATACAGTCGGGGCTTTAGTATCCGATATAGATGAGGGAAAAATTTCTTTCTTTTTTGCTTGCAGCTGCGCTCACCGCATGCCTCGCCGCCTATCTATTCTATCATGTAGGCCTAATCAGCTGGATGCGGGAGTTGTCGGCTGTGCAGTGGGGCACCTTGGTCTTGCTGATATTCCTGGCGAGCTTGATAATCTCGCAGGGTTATCGCTTCATTATCCACGTTCGCCCTTGGGACCAGGGCCACCTGACCCGCTCATTGGCGCTCCTGACTATACTCACCGGTACACTCGCCGCCTATACCTACTTTCTGGATATCGTCGTGCAGGATTGGCTTTCTAACTTGGGAGAAAACACACCATCTACCAGCAGCCTACTCCTAAAGGGCGGCTTGGTCAGTCTGATCCTGAGCCTGCTGATCATCTGGATTGACTATTCTTGGTTTGCCTTTGCTCGGTACTCCAAGGAAACCATCCATCGGCTTAGGGAAGACCGCAACAAAAAAGAACTCCAGTTTACCCTGCTGCGATCCCAACTCACTCCGCACTTCCTGTTCAACTCGCTCAATACCGCCTCCTATCTGGCCACCTCCCATCCAGACCAGGCAGAGGACTTTATCCGTAAGCTGGCCTTCAACTTCAACAACCTCATCCGCAATGGTATCCAGCCGCTCAACAGTCTGGGGCGGGAACTTGAGATCGTGGACAATTTCATGCACCTGATGAGAGTTCGCTATGGCGACAAAGTGATTTTGGAGAAAAGGATTAAACCCGGGACTGAACAAAACTTCCTCCCTGCACTCGGCATTCAACTGTTAGTGGAAAATGCGCTGAAACATAATGTGGCAAGCCTCGACGCTCCGCTCAAAATCATGGTGACCGCGGATCAGCAGCAGGTAGTCGTAGCCAATACGCTCACGCAAAAGCCCGATAAGGTAGAATCTACTGGCATAGGTCTCAAAAATCTCCGAGAACGCTACCTCCACTATGGCCGATCCGTTCCCGAAATCTCCGAAGGCGAGGGCTTTTACGAAGTCCGCCTCCCCTACGTGACACCTAACTCGAGCCAGCGATGAAGCCATTTCCCGACATCCAGCCCATCAGCCGCCTCATTCTACCCATTTTGGTCGGTACCTTGGCTTATCTGGCGATTCTGTTGGCCTTTGATACAGTGGAGTCCATGCTGGAGGATTTTTTCACCCGTGAGCTGTTTTTCTGCATCGCAGTCAGCATCATTTTGCTGGAAGCGAACCGCGGACTCTTGCTGGCCTTCAAGACGAAGTTGGTGTATTCTTCCAGCTTTGGCAGCTACGCTTCAGGACTTATTCTCTGCTCCGCAGCCACCTGTATCCTCGTAGTCAGCGGCCTGTTGATTGGCTATTTTTCCTGGTTTGAAAACATGACTGAGGTAGCGGTATATACCACTGAGCTCAAGATTTTCAATGGTATTTTTCTCTTTGTCACCCTCCTTTTTCAAAGCCACTTCCTCGGTTTCTATCTGATCCACAAGCGCTTTGAACGAGAACTGGAACGCGAAGCAAGAAGAAAGGAAAGCTTGGATCGAGACGTGAACCTTTTCCACTATCGCCTCAATCCCAAGTTTCTGTTGACTTGCCTCGATGCCATTCTACTTAAGCTGAAGGAAAAACAACACGAGCAGGCCGACGAAGGCATCCTGCTCCTTTCTGAGATCTACCGCCATTCGCTCCAATCCCACGACGACTTGGCCCCGCTGCAGGATGAGCTCATCGCCATGCGCTGCAAGGTCGATTTCCTTAACCAGTTTGTGGCAAAACACATTGAAATCCAAAGTCCAGGCATGGAGCAAGATTATCTTCTGGTGCCTCGAACGCTGACCAAACTCTTGGAGGCAATCGCATACTCCCAACTTTCCTCTTCATCCGCACCGCTCACGATTTCCTTGGAAATACACCGGGATCAGTTGGAATTGAGCTTTCCCTGTACCTTCTCCCTGACCACAGAAGATGAGCTCTACCATTGCCTTCAAGAGGTACAGCAGCATTATTCCTGGTTGAAAAAGGAAATGAAGTGGACTGCAAATTCCACGTTTTTTATCCATATTCCCTTAGAAAAGCCCTTCAAACCATCCATTCAAAAGGAAAGCCTAAGCTCCCACCACCGATCCTAAATGAAAGTCCTGCTGATCGAAGACGAAATCCCTGCCATAGAAAAAATCACCCACTTTCTGGCCAAGTACGATCCAGACTGCGAGCTGTTGGGCGTTGCCAAATCCATCGCCGAAGCTGTACCACTGCTGACGGAGCTTGGTCCACAGGCAGATGTACTGTTGATGGATGTACACTTGGAAGACGGGCTGTCCTTTCAGGCGCTGGACCGGGTTGGGTTTTTCAAACCGGTGATCTTCATCACGGCCCACAGTCAATATGCGCTGGAGGCATTCAAGGCGAATGGCATCGACTATTTGGTCAAACCAATCAGCTATGCGGCATTTGCTGCCAGCCTGGACAAACTACGTCAGCTAAGAGATAAGCCTGCCCCGCTTCATCCCCAGATTTGGCAACAGCTCTCCAAACCCGCCTATAAAGAACGCTTCATGGTGAAGATCGGCGAGCACATCCATTCGGTACCCACCTCGTCGGTTCGGATTTTTTTTGCAGAAGGCAAAAACACCTACCTGATCCGGGAAGATGGACGGAAGCTCATCACCGATTACAAGATGGAAACGCTAGAAGAAATCTTGAATCCCGAGCTTTTCTTTCGCGTCAACCGAAGCCATCTCATCCACCTAGACGCGATCAAAGACGTGCTGATGTACTCCAACAGTCGACTTAAGATAAACCCCAATTTCCCCTACCCCGAGGAAATCATCGTCAGCCGAGACCGGGTCAACGGATTCAAACAATGGCTGGACGGAGAGAGAAAAAGCGAGTAGAAAGAATTTACGATTTATGAAAATGTGATTTACGACCTACAGACAGTATCAGGCCAATCTCCCGATTTTTCTAAGCATTCTAATCTCAGAATTCTAATTGCCTGGCAGTAGGCGACCGCTACCATCCACATCCCCAGCTCTGTCAATGCCCCCGCAAATCGTACTTCGTAAATCCTATCTGCGAAAGATGCGAATAGCCATACCCACCCTATCCCAAAGCCTGAGCCAGATCCTCCAGCAAATCATCCGTATGCTCCAGTCCAACCGAAACGCGTAATAAGTTCTGAGGAGTTTTGGTGTCTGGCCCCTCCACGGCGGCGCGACGTTCGACCAAGCTTTCGACTCCACCTAGGCTAGTGGCGTTGGCGAAAAGCTGGAGCTTGGTCACCACCGCATCGGCTTCCTCGGCTCCGCCTCTTACCGTGAAAGAAAGCATCCCTCCAAAGCCGCTCATCTGCGAAGCGGCGATTTCATGTCCCGGATGGTTCTTTAAGCCGGGATAAAAGACTTTTTCGACCTTGGGATGTTGGCTAAGAAAATCGGCCAAGATCATCGCATGCTGCGCATGGCCCCGCATGCGATACGCCAGAGTCCTGATACTTCTCGCGAGATAATAGCAATCGGTTGGCGAAGGCACCGCCCCGCCGATATGCTGGACTGCCCGTATCTTTTTCCAAAAATCACTCTTCTCTTTGGCAATAAGTGCTCCACCAAGAATATCAGAATGTCCCCCAAAATATTTGGTGCTGCTATGCATGACAATATCGGCTCCCAGGTCTAAGGGATTTTGAAAAACCGGTGTGGCAAAGGTATTGTCGCAGGCCAGCAAAGCCCCCTGTTGCTTGGCGAAAGCGGAAATTGCGCGGACATCGGAGATTTTTAGCAGGGGATTGGAGGGGGTTTCCACCCAAAAAAGCCGGGTAGTGGGCCGAATGGCATTTTTCACCTGTTTCAGGTCACTCATATCCACAAAGCTCACCTCATGTATCCCAGCAAAAAGCATCTTCATCGACTGGGCAAGCCCATGGTACATGTCATCCGGCGCTATGATATGCGAACCCGGCTCCAAGGCCTGAAAGACCGCCGTACCCGCCGCATTGCCTGATGAAAACGCCGCCGCGTCGGTTCCCTTCTCCATCGCTGCCAGAAGCTCCTCCAATGCTGAGCGGTTTGGGTTGTCTGCCCGAGTGTAGATCATCGGTCCACTGCCATGTTCAAAGTTGGTGCTGAGCGTAATGGGCTGGACGATGGGCCGGTTGGAGTCAGTACGGTGAATACCTTTGTGAATCGTCAGAGTCTCAAATTTCATAGTGGCGTATTTGGGATCAAATTAGAAAAGTCTCCCAAGGATAAGAAAGTCTTTTACAGGAAAACCACTTTTTAAAAAATCCTAAATGAATTGGCAACCATTCCAACCTTTTGGAACTTCCTTCCCTCTTTTGTTCAGAAGGACTTGAAATGGAAAAGGAACGAATAGACTTACGCTTGATCGAACTGGTGATTGCCCAAGACCGAAAGGCGCAATTCCAGCTTTTCGAACTGACCAAACGGATGGTCTATTCGCTTGCATTCCGCATTCTCAATGATGAGGACATTGCCCATGACGTGCTGCAGGATACGTTCATCAAGGTCTTTCAGGAGATCAAAAACCTAAAGCATCCCGAAGCTTTGATTTCCTGGATGAAAACAATCACCGCTCGAAAAGCTGTGGAAAAAGCCAAAAGGCAACTCGTATTTGAAAAACTCAGTTCGGCGGAAGATCAAAGTGAAGATCATTTCGAAGCTTGGTTTGATGGAGAGCTTTTGGATCAGGCCATCCGAAGTCTGCCTGCAGGATCCCGGACGGTGTTCATGCTGGTAGAGGTGGAAGGTTACCCGCATCAGGAAGTCGGAAGAATGCTTGGGATCAGCGAGAGCACCTCTAAGTCCCAGCTGAACTACGCCAAGAAGTTGTTGAAAACAAGAATCAAAACCCTACTTCAAGCATGAAAAAGCTCCCTGAACATTCGCCAAAGGCAAGCGCTTGGGAAGACTTACTGAAGAAAGCCAGCTTCGAAAGCCAGCTTGAGAATCATTTGCCGACACTTCCCCAATTCGCACCTCAGGATGCGGTATGGGAAAAAATCACGGCGGAACTGGATCGGAAGAAAGTGGTTCCCATTTGGCTCCGCTGGAGTGCTGCGGCTGCCGTGATCGCTATACTTTTGTTTTCCCTGATTTCCATATTCAGAACTGAAGACAAAATCCAAGATCAGGTGCTGCTGAGCGAAAAGCCAATTGAAGTGGGTAATTCCACAGTGGTAGCTGTGCCGTCTGAGACGCCAACAAATACGGAAAACATTGCTGCAAACGCCGAAAATGCTCCATTGAAATTTTCTCCGGAAGAGAAACCCAAGCGATCAATCGAGATTATTGAGGCTCCAAAGATGACCTTGCCGGATCTCGAACTTTCGCAGTCCAAAAACCTAAGCCTAAAAATCCCAAAAACAATTGTCCCTGAAGCGCAAGTCCAGAAGACACTTCATCAAGTCAGCATCTCATGGAGCAAGATCAAACCCGGCCTGCAAGTCAAGACATCCTTTGGCCGATCAGAATCCGAATTGGGACAAAAACCTCAAGCATCAACCACGCAAAACAGCCAAATCACGCTGGAAATAAACAACTAAGCTTCTTAACTACCACTCAAAAAATGAAAAGACTGACACTTCTCTCTGGCATTGCCATGCTCTTTTGCCAACTCTCCCTGGCTCAGGAAATCGAAAACAAACCTTTTGGAAACTACCTGGAAAAGCTAAACGAAGCTTATCCCGTCACAGACACCTTGGTTTTCGACTTTCCCAATGACGGCAAATTGCTCCTGCTCTTTAACAACACGGAATACGACCTTGCCTTTTTGGAGGAAAAATTCACACCGGTCCTGAAGGAAACAACCAAATTCCCTGAGTTCAAGACCCTTTCTTACAGACTGAGCGAGGAATATCCCCAAACCAAAGTCGATGCAGTGATCCTGGATCTGGAAAGAAACTACCTACCCTATGTGGATCAACTCGAACTTGGCGCGGTGATCGGCATGGACTATACCGGAGGGGATTTTACTCCTGAGATTGGAGGCCGGGCGATGTTCAATTTCAGGAAATTTGACATCGGAGGATCTTTTACCAACAAGATTTTCTTTCCTGAGCGCATCGACGGGAACGTGAAAGTCAACAGCAACTGGTTTGCAAATCTGGAATACCGATGGGACAAAAGCGATCCAAAATCCAACAGTGCCAACATGTTTGGGATAGGGATTTTGGTCAATGAAGACAAAAGTCAGCTATTCAGCGGAACCACCATGCAGGCCTTCTATAAGCGAAGCGTAAACAAAAACGTCTCGATCCAGGTGGGAATCATCGCGACCGAAAACTTCAAGACCTTCTATCCTACGGTCGGGATCCGGTTTTGGTAAAAAAAAATGCCAGCTCTTCGCTGGCATTTTTTGTCTGGAAGCCCAGATTAAAGCATTTTGATTCTAGTATCTAAGATCTAGCATCTTTACCTGATTCGATCCACTGATCGGACTAGTGCTTCGTCTTTTCGGATAAAACGGTTGGCCAGCATGTTGCAGACCATAGCCGCCAATATTACCCAAAATCCTACTTTATAGCTTCCTGCCACTTCCATTCCCAATTCGGAATTTAGCCCATTGGTCGTGAGAAAAACCGATGCCACCAAGCCGACCATGAGCAAACTGTTGATCATATTCAGCATCATCTGCCTCGCTCGGCTCTTGTATTGAAAGATCGAAATCAGGGCCAAAAGCCCTACGAATGCCGCCAACGCTCCGATGTACCATTTGGAAGAAGAGCTGACCACCTCTCCGTCCGCACCGAGGTTTTCGAGGGCAAAAGCGCTGAGCTTCCAGCTCTGGCCGTTGACTGCTTGCTCCCACAGCTCACTGCCAATGGTAATCCCCATGCAGACCACTACCAGGAACAAAAAGATGGTTTGAATTCGCTGAATCATTGGTTTCTTTTTTTGTGCAAAGAAAAGCCCAAATCCAGTGAATACCAAGCATCACTTACTCCAAGGGGAATTGATCGGGAATTGTATCTTTGCAACCGTATGGACGAAACCAAGAGGTATTTTCTGGAATTAAGTTACAAAGGGACCCCATTTCACGGTTGGCAGACGCAGGAAAACGTCATGACCGTGCAAGAGTGTCTGGAAAACGCGCTGGCAACCTATCTGAGAAAACCAACTCCGATTTTGGGAAGTGGAAGAACCGACAAGGGCGTACATGCCAACATGCAGGTTTGCCATTTTGACCACTCCGGCTTACCGCTCGGGGAAAATTTCCTCAGTGGCATCAATGCCATTCTCCCCAAAGAAATCGCCGTCCATTCGATCCGGCAGGTCAGGGACGATGCTCATGCCCGCTTTGACGCGGTGCGCAGATCCTATGTCTATCGCATCATTTTCCGGAAAAGCCCGTTTCTAGATCAGTTGGCTTGGCATTGTTTTTACAATCCTGACGTTGAAAAAATGAACCTTGCGGCAGAAGCCCTTCTCCGGCACGAGGATTTCGAATGCTTCAGCAAGGTCCACACGGACGTCACGCACTTCCGCTGCGATATTATGTCTGCCCATTGGGAACAAAAGGAGGGCGAATTGCTATTTCATATAACCGCAAACCGGTTTTTGCGTGGCATGGTAAGGACGATCGTAGGAACGCTCATGGAAGTGGGAAGGGGATTCAGGAAACCCGAGGAGATGGATGAAGTTATCCTTTCCCGCAACCGCGCCAATGCCGGAAAAGCCGCACCAGCCAAGGGACTTTTCCTCAACAAAATCGAATATCGAAAAGAAATATACCTAGACTAACCCGCCTTGAGCTTAGAAAAAGAAAAAGAATCGTCTGGCGAAATCGTCGACATGAAAGTACTGCGGCAGCTTTACTCCTTTGTGAAGCCCTATCAAAAGCAGTTTTACTTTCTGGTATTTCTTACAGTCGCCTTGGCGGTTTTGGCCCCCACCCGACCCTATTTCATCCAGATCGCGATTGACGACTATGTCGCTTTGGGCGATACCCCTGGGCTGATCCGGATCATCTATATCCTGATCGGATTGATGGTACTCCAAGCCATTGTGCAATGGGCGCACACGTATTATTCCGGCTGGATCGGCCAAGTCATCATCAAAGATATTCGCACTCGACTCTACCAGCATCTGTTGAAGCTTCGCCTGAAGTTTTTTGACAACACACCGATCGGAAGGCTGGTCACCAGAAACGTCTCCGACATCGAGACCCTAGCCGACGTATTCAGCGAAGGCTTGGCGGCGATTATCGGCGACCTGCTCCAGATCATTACCATTTTGGGAGTGATGTTTTACATTGACTGGAAGCTAACGCTGGTCAGTCTCAGCACACTTCCGCTCCTGATTATTTCCACGTATGTATTCAAGGAAAAAATCAAGGTCACCTTCAACGATGTCCGAAACGCGGTATCAAACCTGAACTCCTTTCTACAAGAGCACATCACGGGAATGAACATCGTGCAGATATTCAACCGAGAAAAGCGTGAGTTCGAAAAATTCAAAGAAATCAATCGCGAGCACCGATCAGCCCACATTCGGTCTGTCCTTTACTATTCGGTTTATTTTCCGGTAGCAGAGATCATTCAGGCCATAGGTATCGGGTTGGTGGTATGGTACGGGGCTGTTGGCGTATTGGGTTTGGATTTGCAAATAGGCGTCTTGATTTCCTTTATCATGTATCTGCAGCTGTTTTTCAGGCCCATCCGCATGATCGCTGACCGATTCAATACGCTCCAAATGGGCGTGGTAAGCTCCTCCCGGATTTTCAAGCTTTTGGCTAGCACCGAGCATATCGCGAATGAAGGCAACCACAAGCCGGAAAAAATCAAGGGAAACCTAAAACTGGAAAAGGTCTGGTTTGCCTACGTCAATGAGGACTATGTTCTGAAAAATATCAATTTCGAAGTCGAAGCGGGCCAAACCGTCGCCTTGGTGGGTGCCACCGGTGCAGGAAAATCGTCCATCATCAACCTGATTTCCAGATTTTACGAAATCAACAAAGGACAGATCCTGATCGATGGCACTGACATCAGAGAGTTTGAACTTGGGACTTTGCGCAAGCATATCGGTGTCGTGCTCCAGGATGTTTTCCTTTTTTCCAACAGCATCTACCACAATATAACGCTCGGAAATCCGTCCATCTCTAAGGAGCAGGTGCTAGAAGCTGCCGAAAATGTTGGCGCGAGAAAGTTTATCGAACGTCTGCCCGGAGGGCTGGATTACAACGTGATGGAACGCGGGGCTACACTCTCTGTCGGCCAGCGACAACTGATTTCCTTCGTCAGGGCGATGGTGTACAACCCCGAAATTCTGATCCTCGATGAAGCCACTTCATCCGTGGACTCGGAAACCGAAGAGCTGATTCAGGAGTCGATCGAAAAGATGATGAAGGGTCGAACCTCCATCGTGATCGCCCACCGGCTGTCCACCATTCAGAAAGCCGACAAGATCATCGTGCTGCACAAAGGTGAAATCGTGGAAACCGGCACGCATGACTCACTGCTCGAGCTGGGCGGCTACTACACCCAGCTCCATCAAATGCAACTCAAAATGATGGCGATCTAAGCCACCAAATTAATTTTCAACCAACTCCAATAGTTTTGAAATACCGCGTTTTATTGCTTTTCACTCTCTTACCATTTTTCGGCATTGCTCAAGAAAGAGGCATCGGCGTCAGAATTGGCGAGCCGATCTCCCTTACCTACAAAGATTTCATAGAGGATTATCTTTCCTACGAAGTCATGCTTGGGGCCGCAGGGGTAAATGGTTCGGACTACTATCGAAAGGACTTCGAGAACAATCCTCCGGCTTCCAATGCATTTTACCAAAGCCACTCTGCCAGCAAAGGCGTATCCCTCAATTTTAGGGTTGCGCTGAACGAAGACATCACCGACGTTTTTGACATCACCCAGGGGTACCTTCTCGGCTACGGTGGAGCAGGCATTCAGATTCGTACCACCCAGGTGGATTACAGCTACTATCAAAATACAGCAAGCTCGGCGACCCAGCCTTTGATGCGGGAAGACCGGACTAACTTTGACTTCGGGCCGGAGGCTTTTGCTGGAGCAGAGTACTACTTCGACGAAACCCCAATCAGCGTGTTTGCGGAGGTTGGACTGTTTTTGGAGCTGATCGATCGAGTCAACGTCAAGGGCCAAGGCGGTATAGGAGTTCGTTACCTCTTTTAGCAGATGAAAAAGGTCGGAATCGCGTTACTGGTCCTTTTGGCGGTCATCGCCCTCGCTTATGGCCTATTTATACACTTGGGTGGGAGCAAGCCTATACGGGTGGAATTGATTAGCGGTGCTCCGTCGGCTCTGGCGGGGAAGACCTTTCGAGGCACGCCTCAAGACAAACGACTGTCCGAGACATTTCAATCGATAGAAAGTCTATTGGCGCTTCATCCAGGAAAAAAGATCCACACCATCTATCTGGTGGAGCCTGCCGGCAAACTCGACACCATGGAAGTTTTCGTGGGTTTGGATCTCCCATTTGCCCCATCGGACTTGGAATCGATGACTTTTTCCGAACAAAAATTCATCCAGGCAACCGTTACAGGAAGCAATTGGGTCATGCCTGGGCCTGAAACCGTTAAGGAAAAAATCGAGGCATATGCAAAAGAAAACAACCTTGTCCTGAGCGGAGTTTTCATTGACCGAATAGTCAGTGATTCGGAGATTCAGGTGATCGCGCCAGTCAAGTGAGAAAAGTTTTGGGTTTTTACCAACCTTGGCATGATCCGTGCCGTGAAAGTTGGAACGCTAACTCAAACTATATGAATAAAATACTGACAATTTTTGCGCTGATCGGCTTGGTGGCCTTTCAAGCATGCGAAGGACCAGAAGGCCCAATGGGACCTCAAGGAGATCAAGGAATACAAGGTGTTCCTGGCACCCCTGGCGTAAACATCCTCGGCACGACTTACGAGGTCGATCTTGATTTCACGGAAGAAGGCCAATATTCCGGATTGTTTGAGTTTCCTGAAGCATTGATTGAAAGCGATGCCGTCTTGATTTACAGACTTTCTGCCGTCGACAACGGACGGGACGTGTGGAGGCTGCTGCCACAAACCTACTTTTTCAGCGAAGGTGTCCTGATGTACAATTTTGACTACACGATCGAAGACTTCTCCATATTCTTGGATGGCGCGATAGATCCAACCATCTTGCCCGCCCAGTGGACCACCGATCAGATTTTCCGAGTAATCGTACTTCCATCGGATTTTCCTGAAGGAAGAATCGACTATTCAAACTATGAGGCGGTCACTGCGATGCTCGGAATAGAGGAAAGTGACTTCCAAAAGCTTCAAGTCAAGAACTAATTAAACCAATTATTACCACTTTCGAGGCCCGGAATTCCGGGCCTCACTTTTTTATTCATTGGGCGATTCTGCCAAAAATAATTTGGCGCTTATCTTTGCGGCATGCAACTCAAAAATGATCTGCTGCTTCGAGCAGCCCGAGGTGAAAAGACAGAAAGAACTCCCGTTTGGCTGATGCGGCAGGCGGGACGAATACTCCCCGAATACCGCGCGGTGCGTGAGTCTGTCAGTGGGTTCATCGAGCTGGCACAGACTCCTGAACTGGCTTCGGAAGTTACGATCCAGCCAGTTGACCTTTTGGGTGTAGATGCTGCGATTATTTTTTCGGACATTCTGGTGATCCCAGAGGCCATGGGGCTTCCTTATGAAATGGTGGAAAAACGCGGCCCTTGGTTCCCCGAGACCGTCCGCAGCGAGTCTGATCTGAAAAAACTGCGTGTAGCAGACGGAGAAAATGATCTCCGGTATGTAATTGACGCGATCCATATTACCAAAAGGGCGCTAAACGGCCGCGTTCCCCTGATCGGATTTGCCGGTGCGCCATGGACCATATTCGCCTACATGGTGGAGGGAAGCGGCAGCAAGACTTTTTCCAAGTCCCGGGAAAAGCTATATCGAGATCCTGTTTTTTCGCACAAGCTTCTGCAGCTCATCACAGATTCGACGATCAACTACCTTAAGGCTCAGATCCGTGCCGGAGCCAACCTAGTTCAGATTTTCGACAGCTGGGCGGGGATCTTGGGGCCAAAACAGTACGAAGAATTTTCCCTGAAATACATCTCCCAAATCTGCGATGCGATCAACGAAGTGCCTGTGACCGTCTTTGCCAAGGGTGCTTTTTTTGCCCGTGAGGAGATGGGCAGACTCAACTGTGATACCATCGGGTTGGACTGGAATATGGGCATTTCGGAATCCAGAAAATTGATCGGGCCCGACAAAACCCTTCAGGGAAACCTCGATCCAGCCGCGCTCTACGGAAATCCAGATCAAGTCAGGGCAGCCACAATAGAGATGATGGAACAGTTTAGGGGATCACGACACATCGCCAACCTGGGACATGGCGTCTACCCCGACATCGATCCTGAAATGGTGAAGGTATTCATCCAAACTGTGAAGGAATTTAGGTGATTCCTTCCAGAAGGAGTGAAATCACGCCACTAGACTTCCTGAAGTACATCCCCAACTTTGATCGTCCCTGATTGCAATGCGATTACGTTTTGGCCGAAGTACACTTTTCCGTTGATCGTGCGGTAGGTGGAAAGTGTCTTAAGAGGCTCTTTGCCCTTGGTCCCTGTCGATTGATCGACCGTGGTCATGACACACCGCGCGCAGGGTTTCACAATCTCAAATTCCAATTCGCCGATTTTGATTTTTCGAAGTTTATCTTCCAGGTAGGCGCTTCCACCGGCAAAGACAATATTTGGCCGAAAGCGATCCATGGGGATGGGATCGACCAATCGGGAATTGAGGTCATTCAATGACTCCTGTCCGATCAACAAGTAGGGCATGCCGTCGGCGAAACTGACAGATTCAGCATGGATGGCATACTTGGGATCCACCTTTCTGTGGCTGGATTCTAACATCTTCACAAGACAAACAGAAAACCCCAGAAAATCAGAAAACCAACTATTCAAATCTGGATGGACGATCTTCGCCGTGACCTGATCATCCCAAATCGTCACCGTGATTTCAGGCCCTGTGGCCAAATCAAAGGGGATTTGGACTTGCACGCTTTGTTGCTGGCTATTAGAAACGACCAAGCCGCCATCCTCCAGGCTGACAACCAACAATGCTAGCCGGGGGTATTTACGCTGGGAAATGAATACACCTTCTTGATCGACAAGCATCCATCGACGGTCATATCTGAAACCTCTCTCCTCTACCAAGGCCTCGGACAGTCGGATCCCCCCAAGTGATTTGATAGGATAGACAAAAATATCCTGAACGGTCAGTGCTTTTTTCATATCCTAAAAATAGGATAAAGCATTCAGTCCATTCAAACCAAAAACAAAAACCTCCCCATTGTCATGGATTTCAGAAAATGCCAAAGGGATGGAAACAGCTCAAAATGCTGCGTAGCGTGGATCATCGTCATGCCTAGCAAAACGACTAAAAACCATCTGGCCCGGTCTCGGTTTCTCGTGGAGGAAAAAAGTCCCATTTCCCTTTAGATGCACTTTGCCCAAACAGGGTTGCACGGATTTTTCACTTTTTGGAAAACCTGCCATAATCGACAGCCCAATTTTCCACTTTGGTGACAAATGGTTTTTCCAGCAAGCTAGCATCTGGCAGTGAATCTGACAAACTGACACCAAAAGGGGATATTTCCCCACTGGCACAGCACTTGAAGAATCGGGAGTGTACAATTAACGCAACTATCTAAATCTATATAATCATGGGAAAAATTATAGGCATTGACTTGGGTACCACCAACTCCTGCGTAGCCGTAATGGAGGGTAACGAACCTGTAGTCATCCAAAACAGCGAGGGAAGGAGAACCACGCCATCTATCGTGGCTTTTCTGGACAACGGAAACGGTGAGCGCAAAGTAGGTGATCCGGCTAAGCGCCAGGCTATCACCAACCCAGCCAACACCATTTCCTCTGTAAAAAGATTCATGGGAAAGAAATTTTCCGAAGTATCTGAAGAGAAAAAGCATGCTTCCTACAAAGTGGAGCAAGGCCCAAATGATACCGTAGTCATCAAAATCGGCGACAGATCCTACACTCCACAGGAGCTTTCCGCTATGATTCTTCAGAAAATGAAGAGCACTGCTGAAGACTTTTTGGGACAGACCGTCACCGAAGCTGTGATCACCGTGCCCGCTTACTTTAACGACGCCGAGCGTCAAGCAACCAAAGAAGCAGGTCAGATCGCAGGCCTGGAAGTGAAGCGTATCATCAACGAGCCTACCGCCGCGGCACTTGCCTATGGTATGGACAAGAAAAACCAAGATATGAAGATCGCGGTGTATGACCTTGGTGGTGGCACATTCGATATCTCTATTCTTGAGTTGGGCGATGGTGTATTCGAGGTAAAATCCACCAATGGCGACGTTCACTTGGGTGGTGATGACTTTGACCAGGTGATCATCGACTGGCTGGCTGCCGAATTCCAAGCTGAAGAGCAGATCGATCTGAGAAAAGACCCGATGGCTTTGCAGAGATTGAAGGAAGCTGCCGAAAAAGCAAAAATTGAGCTTTCCAGCTCCGCCTCTACAGAGATCAACTTGCCTTACATCACCGCAACTCAGACTGGCCCTAAGCACTTGGTAAGAAACCTGAGCAGAGCCAAATTTGAGCAGCTTTCCGAATCTTTGGTAAAAAGATCCATGGATCCATGCGTCAAGGCGCTAAGAGACGCCGGCATGACTGCTTCTGATATCGACGAGGTAATCTTGGTGGGTGGTTCTACGAGAATCCCTAAAATCCAGGAAGAAGTAGAGAAATTCTTCGGGAAAAAACCTTCTAAAGGTGTAAACCCTGACGAAGTGGTGGCAATCGGTGCTGCTATCCAAGGTGGGGTTTTGACTGGCGAAGTAAAAGATGTTCTTCTTTTGGACGTGACGCCGCTTTCATTGGGTATTGAGACCATGGGCGGGGTTTTCACCAAATTGATCGAATCAAATACGACCATCCCGACGAAAAAGTCCGAAGTGTTCTCTACTGCCGCTGACAATCAGCCGGCCGTCGATATCCACGTGCTACAAGGCGAGAGACCGATGGCCAAGGACAACCGATCCATCGGACGATTCCAGCTGACCGATATTCCACCGGCACAACGAGGCGTTCCTCAGATCGAGGTAACCTTTGACATCGACGCCAACGGTATTTTGAACGTATCAGCCAAGGACAAGGGAACCGGCAAAGAGCAGAAGATCAAGATCGAAGCTTCCTCCGGTTTGTCTCAGGATGACATTGCGAGAATGAAAAGCGAAGCCGAAGCAAATGCCGCTTCCGACAAAGCCGAAAAAGAGAAGATCGAAAAGCTGAACCAAGCCGACAGTTTGATTTTCCAAACAGAGAAGCAGCTGAAGGAATACGGAGACAAGCTCTCAGACGGAAACAAAGCAAGTATCAGCTCTGCTTTGGAAACGCTGAAGTCTGCCCACGGATCCAAAAACATCGAGGGAATCGATGCTGCTATGGCCGCACTGAACAAAGCATGGGAAGCGTCTTCTCAGGAAATGTACAATGCGACCCAAGGTGCCAAAGCTCAGCCTGGGCCTGACGCGGGCGAAAGCAGCGCAGCGGGCGGAGACGGTGTCTCGGACGTAGACTACGAAGAAGTGAGCGAGGACAAAAAATAATCCTTCCGTTTCATCCAATTGAGCGGCATCTCAAATGGGAAGATGCCGTTCACTTTACAGAGCCAAGAATCAAGATTTTAAAATCAAGACTCTTGGCTCTTTGCTCTTGATACAATCCTCAAAAAAACACATGCAACTCACAGCTGAAAATAAATTAAAGAAATTGATACTAGTCGGCGATCGGGTGCTTATCCGTTTAAAGAAGCCTGACGAAAAAACCGGTTCCGGGCTTTACTTGCCGCCTGGCATACAGGAAAAGGAAAAAGTACAGCAGGGCTACATCATCAAAGCAGGTCCGGGCTATCCGATCCCAATGCCCACGGAAGACAGCGAGCCTTGGATGGACCAAGAAGAAAAAGTAAAATATGTGCCTCTTCAGGCCAAAGAGGGGGACTTGGCTATCTTTCTGCTCTCCGGTGCACACGAAGTCCTCTATGAAGGGGAAAAATATTTCATCGTCTCCCAAAATGCTATCCTAATGCTGGAGCGAGAAACAGAACTTTAAAACAAAAGCCCCGAAAATTCGGGGCTTTCATGCTTTTTGTCCATTTGAGCTTAATGCAGCCAACCCTTTTTGGGTCTCATCGACTTGGGTTGTTGGAACACGGCTTTGGAATTCACCGTAGTTTTTTTGTCCCACGGGTTTCTGTTTTTGGCCTCAAGACCTTTAGGATTGTCGATTACATCTCTGAAACCGACCTTGAGTCTAGATGAGGGCTTTGTCATCCAGACTTCCGAATTTTTGGCGACAGGACCTTGAAGGGTCGCCGGGCTTGCTTCGTGGACCAGAGTGATCTTCGGGCCCTGAATGGTTCCCGCTGGGGCGTTTTTAAACTTAGGACCGGTCAGGATCTCTTGGGAGTAGCCCATGGCCGAAATCACAAACGCAGAAATAAACAGGGTCAACTTTTTCATATCTGTAGAGTTTGGGGTTCTGCAAAAATATACTAAATGATGACCCCAAAGGTTACAGAAATCAGTTGATTAATGTAAATTTTTTCACTTTTTTAAAATATTATTCCAAATGAAAAAGACTACAAGGCAAAAACAGTATTATATTTCAAACCTGTATTTTTGAAAAAAACAGTTTCCGGCGAAAAACAGGTTTCAAAAACAAGTGGCTGCACCCAAAAACTAGGCAGAAAACAAAAAAACCGAGGCGAAATTCACCCCGGCTTTAATTAACAATAGACCCTGTTTAAATTATCAAAATTAGAAAGCAAACACCGCTGCAAAAAGGAATGACGCAAGGCTCTTGCTCCCGTTGAGATCTTTGTTTACGAAAAACTCTTCTTTCATGCTGTCGACTCTTAATTCAGGAATCAAAGTCAGGTTACCCCCTACCTTGATATTTCCTGAAAGCGTCGCTGCAAATACTCCGCCATCTCCATCGGAATCAAGTCCCACAACACCTTCCAACCCACTATTGAACACGCTAAAGTATTCGCCACGGAGGCCGATAGCAAAATTGTCAGAAGGGCTGGTCTGCAAATACCCGGCAAATCCGTAAAAACCAGCGCCATCTCCATCCAAGTCTTGGATATCAGAACCAGTAAAGAGCTCACCGGAACTGGTTGTGTTGTATGTCGTGTTGACACCGAGATACAACTTGTCGGAGAGATCAAAGCCTGTAGTCAGATCCACTTGAAAGGTCTTCCCCATCGAGCTTTGATCTGGAGTCAGCGAACCGTCGTCTGTTAATTTTCCATCTTGGTCCCCGTAAACAAAGTTTAGATAGGTGTTTCCAGCATCAGTAGAATAACCCAGTTGAGCTCCAAGGGTATAAGTACCCACTAGGTTAAATTCAGTCATGTCAGTGGGGTTCATCACTGCAGCCAAGAAGGAAAACTTGTCGGACAATTGGAAGTTAGCCTTCAGGCCGGTGTGGGAAAATGGCCCATAGGAAAACATGTAAGAAGTAGAATAGTTGAAGTTGGCAGTTGGAGAGATCACTTCATATCCGAGAAATGTGTTGAAATTACCCATGGTCAGGGTGACTTTATCCGACACGTTCCAATAGACATATAGCTGATTTACGATCTGGGAGCTGCCTGCCATTCCGCCTGCGTAAAGTGGAGAACCAAATACCGCGTCCTCACCACGTGGACCAAAAACCAAATCCGCCACAGCACCAACTTTTTTGCCTTGGTAGGTCGCAATGATATTGGCCATACCTAGCGCAAAACCTGGCAGGTTACCAAATGAGCTTGCAGGAGCTTGGAAGTTCTCTCCTTTGTTTGGAGCGTTGAAGTTAGTTCTAAAATACGCGTCAACGGAACCAGACAGCGTCAAAGAACCTGATTCTTCCTCTGCAGTTTCTTCTTGGGCAAAGGCAACTTGATATGTGGAAAGTGCCACGCAAAGTATAAGTAGTAGTAATTTTTTCATTTTAGTTTTGAGTCTTGATTAATGATAGAGTTGATCAGGCCCGCGCCGGTAGAAAGAGAGTCGCGTTTTTTTCCTCCGGGCGGGATTTTTTTTTGCAAGGTCTAGTTTGTTATTCGTCGTAAACAATGGTGTATCCGCGGATTCCGTGTTCATGGGAATCCAATCCGTTTCGCTCATGCTCATCTGATACCCGAATTCCCATGGTGCTTTTCAGCACAAAGAAGATGATGAAGGCAGCGGCAAAGGCGGTGACACCACAGATGGCCACGCCAATTAATTGTGTAAAGAAGGAATGGTCAGGGTTGGTCGAAAAAATACCGACGGCCAAAGTACCCCAAACTCCGCAAGTGAGGTGGACGGATACGGCACCGACGACATCATCAAGCCTAGCTCTATCCAGCAATACCGCAGAAATCACCACCAGAACACCTCCGATAAAGCCTACAAGCACCGCTGGGCCCGGATTGATGACATCCGCGCCGGCGGTGATCGAAACAAGGCCGGCCAATATTCCATTCAGCACCATTCCTAGATCTAGTCGTTTGAAGGCAAAGTATGCTGCCAAAAATCCGCCCAATCCTCCTGCGCATGCTGCCAAACAGGTAGTAACGAGAACGAAGGAAACCAAGCCGGGATCAGCTGAGAGGACTGAGCCTCCGTTGAATCCAAACCAGCCAAGCCAAAGCATAAATACACCTATAACCGCCAGTGGGACACTAGAACCAGGCTTTTCTACGGTTTTTCCATTTACATACTTGCCGATCCTCGGGCCAACCAGTATCACACCAGCCAAAGCTCCCCAGCCACCTACTGAGTGAACGAGCGTGCTTCCCGCAAAATCGTAAAAGCCCATCTCGTCGAGTGCCCCTCCGCCCCATTTCCAACTTCCGATAAGGGGGTAAATCAAGCCAACGTAGAATAGCGTGAAAACCAAATAGGCTCCCAATTTCACACGCTCGGCAATAGCTCCGGAAACTATCGTAGCTGCGGTCGCCGCAAACATTGACTGAAAGAGAAAGTCGGTCCAGTAGGTATATCCTGCGTCTGCATACCCAGCCGTAATGTCTGCCGTCTCTGGCGCAAACCAGAAAAGACTCCACCCGGCGGCATCAAAGGCAAACCATCCTGGCACGTCGAATCCCGGATACATCAGGTAGAATCCCACTACCGCATAAGAAAGAATGCCGATGATCGGCGTGATGGTGTTCTTGAAAAGAATGTTCACCGTGTTTTTGGCCTGGCCAAATCCTGCCTCTACTCCGGCGAATCCCAGGTGCATGATAAACACCAAGGCTGTAGAGAGCATCATCCATACATTGTTTGTCGTGAGGAGGTTTTGGGTGAGTTCCGCCGACAGGTCGATCGCGGCCGCATCTTGGGCCAACAGGGGTGCGAAATAATCCATTAGGTTTAGGTTAAATTTTGAACGTATTTCAGAATTTAAAATAGGTTTGAGAGCAATTGCTTCTATCGAATGTAATTATAAAAAAACTATAAAAACAAACCACTTTTTCATTTTTCATCAAAAATGAGGAGCTTATAAGATATTTTCTAACCCTTTTTTTGCCTTTTTTTCAATTAAAAATAATTTTTGACCGATTTTTACAACCAAGTGAATCAAAAAATAATATTCGGAAAATCTTCAGGAAATTCTTTGGAAACGATTACGAAATCCGTCAAACAAATCAAAAAGCAATAGAAACAGAATAATACAGAATATATTTTTGAATTATTCCATTTTGTAAAATTTTAAACTATATCAGGTTTTTTGTCAAAAACATAATTTTTAAAAAAGCACACATTTTTTCAATCTAAAATCAAGAAATGAGCACAGATTTACCACAGAACACCCTGATAATATCCCGTCAAACAAAAAAAAGGCTGGATCTCTCCAGCCTTGGCACAAAAAACAAACAAGTCCTACTTTTTCAGCAAAGCAAACTCTTTTGCAAAGTAAGACAGGATAATCTTAGCCCCTGATCTCTTGATCGAAAGTAGGATTTCCAGCATTGCACGCTCCGAATTGAGCCATCCATTTGCCGCAGCCGCTTTTACCATGCTATATTCTCCCGACACATTATAAGCGGCAATAGGTAATGGCGAATGATCACTCAGCAGTTTGATGATATCAAGGTAACTCAATGCAGGCTTCACCATCAGGAAGTCCGCCCCTTCCTCGGCATCCAAGTCAGCTTCAATCAAAGCCTCTCGAGCGTTGGCCGGATTCATTTGGTAGGTCTTTTTATCTCCAATCTTAGGCGCGGAATCCAATGCATCTCGAAACGGCCCATAAAAAGCACTGGCATACTTGGCTGTATAGGACATGATCGACGTGTCCGTGAAGCCGTTTTCATCCAACAAGCGCCGTATGTGGCCAACCCTTCCGTCCATCATATCGGATGGCCCGAGGATATCCACCCCAGCTTCGGCCTGGGCCAGCGACATCCTCCCAAGGATCTCGAGAGTTTCGTCGTTGATAATCTTTCCGTTTTTGACTAGACCGTCGTGTCCATCGCTACTATAGGGATCCATCGCGACATCAGACATCAGGCACACTTCGGGGAATTGTTTTTTTATCTCACGAAGCGCTTTCAGGTAAAAAGTTTCCGGATTCCAGCTTTCGGAAGCGGTGGCATTTTTGAGCGATTCCGGATAGGCCGGAAAGACATCAAAAGCCATAATTCCGAGCTTCATGCACTCCTCGATCTCTTTTAGCATCAGATCCTGAGAAAACCGAAAAATCCCTGGCATCGATCCCACTTCCACTTTCTTGTTTGCTCCATCGATAAGAAAAAGCGGGAAAATCAGATCGTTCACAGACACGGAATTTTCCTCGACAAGATTTCTTACGGCCTCGGATTTACGATTTCTACGGGGTCTTCTTAGCATCATTAGTATTGTTCAAAACTGCCGTAAAGTTAATCATACAGCTAGATTCCATTAGCAAGGAATGGGAAAAGCGAGGCCTGCTTTAGAAAATCTTGCTTCCCTCGAGCAGGGCACTTACCCTAGCCACATTCAGCCCCAGGTAGTTCTCAATATAATAGTCACAAACCGGAAGCTCATCCTTAGAATGGGAGGAAAGCACACCGACCACCTTCATCCCTGCGTTCTTCGCCGCGGACACTCCGGAAAACGAATCCTCAAAGACAATGCATTGCGCCGGATCCAAAGACATGTTTTGGGCGGATTTCAGGTACACCTCCGGATCAGGCTTGTGCTTGGTCACATGCTCGCTCGCCAAGGCGGATTCGAGATGGGGAAAAAGATCGAGTTTGCCCGCTATCAGCTCCAGGTTGGCAAATGGAGCCGAGGTTGCCACTGCGGTCTTGAACCCCTCTTTTCTCAATTGATGGAAAAAAGGCAAAAAACCTGGAATGGGATCGACATGCGCTTCATAGATCTCTCTGAACAGACTTTCTTTTTCTTCCTCCAGATCAAGAAGCTCCTGGCCTTCAATCTTTCTCCCAAGAAAATGGCTCAGGATATAGCCGTTGTTTTTCCCATACATGTGCGCTGCAAAATCCTCCTCTGTGGGAGCCAGATTTCGCTTTTTGAAAAAAACCTGAAAAGCCTGGGAATGAAATGGGTTGGTATGGCAGATCACGCCATCCATATCGAAGATTACTGCTTGTCGCATAAATTGGTCGCTGAAGGAATAGTTTGAAAGACTTAACTCGTCCAGACGACTAAAAGTGCGAACCCATGCCCATTTTTTTAAACCCCAAAACAACGTCTTCTATTATCTCACAGCATTCGGACAGTTGATTCTCGGTCATCACCAGAGGTGGTGCGAATCTAATGATGTTGCCATGTGTCGGCTTGGCGAGCAATCCTTTTGCAGCCAGATTCAGGCAAATATCCCAAGCGGTCGTACTTTCGGGATCGTCATTGATCACGATTGCATTGAGCAAGCCCTTGCCTCGTACTTTGCTTATAAGGTCGGATTTTTCCACCAGAAGCTGCATCTTTTCCCTGAAAATCCTTCCCAGTTTATCGGCGTTTTCTGCCAAGCGCTCTTCGCGCACTACTTCGAGAGCTGCCATCGCGACTTTTGCTCCCAGAGGATTCCCCCCGTAGGTAGAGCCATGCTGCCCTGGCTTGATCACATCCATCACAGCGTCGTCCGCCAAAACAGCTGATACCGGATAAAATCCTCCAGAGATGGCCTTGCCCAAGATCAGCATATCAGGCCTAACCTCCTCATGGTCCACTGCCAGCAGCTTGCCTGTACGGGCGATGCCAGTTTGGATCTCATCGGCGATGAGCAATACATTTTTTTCTTCACAGGCCGCTTTTGCCTTCCTCAAATATCCTTCATCCGGCACAAAAACTCCCGCCTCACCCTGAATAGGCTCGACCAAAAAGGCCACCACCGCCGGATCCTGAAGCGCCCTTTTCAACGCTTCGACATCATTATAAGGTATCCTCACAAAACCAGCCGTGTATGGACCGAAGTTTTTGCGGGCGTTTTTATCGTTGGAAAAAGAGATGATAGTCGTTGTCCTTCCATGAAAATTCCCTTCCGCTACTATAATCTTGGCAGCGTTTTCATCTACTCCCTTTCGTTCATACCCCCATTTTCTGGCGATCTTGATTGCCGTCTCGACTCCCTCTGCTCCCGTATTCATAGGCAGAACTTTGTCATAGCCAAAATATTCCGTAATGTATTTCTCAAATTGACCCAGCACATTATTGTAAAAAGCCCGGGAAGTCAAGGTCAACATTCCCGCCTGCTCGATCAGCGCACTTTTGATTTTGGGATGGCAATGCCCTTGGTTGACCGCGGAGTATGCAGACAAGAAGTCATAATATCTCTTCCCATCCACATCCCAGAGAAAAACGCCTTCGCCCCGCGCCAGCACGACCGGCAAAGGGTGGTAGTTGTGCGCCCCATACTTATCCTCTAGTTCTATCGCCTCGGCTGCGGAAGTGATTGTATCCATGTTTTGATTAGTTTTGTCGGGTAAATCAATCGAAGAAAGCCAAATATAACAATTGCCCATGGGCCAAGCCACGAAACCGGAAAAGAAGCCTTTGCCGGAACTGACTTCTGAGGATTTTTATCTCAACGAGGATGGTTTGATGGTTTTTACGGAGATTTATCACCTGAAGCGGGGCTATTGCTGCAAAAGCGGCTGCCGCCATTGCCCCTACCCAAAAGACTGAGATGAGCTAGGAATATTTTTAAAACGCTTTGTTGTTAATTCCCAAAAAGTTCCGATATTTGCAGACTCATTACAGAAACGCATTCATTTTACGATACGAAATCATGGCAAAAGTTTGTGACATAACCGGAAAAAGACCTCAAGTAGGTAATAACGTGTCCCATGCAAACAACAAAACCAAGCGTAGATTCTACCCAAACCTTCACAAGAAGAGCTTCTACGTACCTGAGGAAGACGCATGGATCACTTTGAAATTGTGCTCTAAGGCATTGAAAACTATCAACAAAAACGGTATTACTGCATT
>CAZTJM010000016.1:0-51309 GCA_964613865.1 uncultured Limnohabitans sp.
GTAGGGAGTGAGCTGAAGATCCCTTAAGTTTTTACCTTCAAAATCCTCCCTGCTAAGTCCCCACTTCTCAAAATTAGTCCCCTCCGCCAAGATGTAGGTTCTGCCGGAGTCGATGAGGAAAATATTGGTATCTGGGACGTTTGAAGCTAAAACGCGGTATTGCCTATCTCGCTCGTTCTGGATAAGCTCCAGATTTTTACGGTCTGTGATGTCCTGGAAAAGGCCTTCATGCAATACGATCTTACCAGATTTGGCAATCACATCCTGGGTACGATCTTCCACCCAAACAAACTCTCCGGACGCGGTCTGGAGACGATACTCTCCGGAGAAAGCGGGGACTCCTTGATCTACCTTTGCGCGTTTGGACTTTGCCAAGACCATTTCAGCATCGTCAGGATGCAGCAATTCCAAGATTGAAGTCTTGTTTGCGATCAAGCTCGCTGCCTCATAGCCATATCGTTTGATGTTTTCGGAAATGTAATGGATTCTAAACCGATCATTGGGATCCACTCGAAAAAGCACCGCCGGGCTGTTTTCCACGATCAGTTTTGCACGCTTTGCGATCTGCTCCGACTTGTATTTTTCCTCCAGCCCGCGCAGAATGATCGAATAGCCTATCTTTTCCTTTCCTTCGGCAAGGATGGCTTGAATCGACAACTCGAAAGGCGCATAGTCCTTCTTCTGGGTTTTGATCTGGCGCTCGGCTTTCCAGACATCTCCCACTTTGAGACTGGAGGAGATTTTTTCCAGCGACTCACCCCTTTTCCATTTGATAGACAATAGCTCCGGAAAACTCCCTTCGAAGTCCCTCGTCCTATCCAAGCAGCATAGTTGAACTGCCGCTTCATTTTGGTAGATCACATCAAAATTCAGGTTGGTCACCAGAATGGGATCATTCACCTGAGCCAATATCTGCGACTGCAGTCGCAGGTAGCTATCGGAAGCTCTCTTGTGCGAAATATCGGTGCAAAAGCCGTAAACCTCCAGTCCATGGCTCAGAAACTCCCTTTTGCCTTCGATCTCATAGCTGATGAATCTTACTTTGCCGTCTTTGTCCGTCGTGGTGAATTCCCCGGAAGTTCTTGTCAAGCTTTCTATTGATTTCCTCAGATCGCGGATGAAGGCTCGCCGGCATTCCTTGTCTATCTTGAAAATCAGGAACAAAAAATCCTTGCTGATCGGCTTGGTTCCCAGATCAAAAAGGCTGGCGAGTCCGCCGGAGAAATAAAATCGTTTTTTGTGGATGCTGAACCTCCAGGAGCCAGACTTGGAAAGCAGCTCCGTGTAGGCCAGCAGGTTTTCGTTTCGCTCCAACCTTTGGGTCATCTGACTGGCCAAGTAGGCTCCCGCTAGTACGTCCCCAAGCTGTCTCAAAACCTGGACTTCCCTTTCCTCAAATAGGAAGTCTGGCGCTTCAGATTGAAACCGCACGAGGCCAAGAAGTCGATTGGCTGAGATCATCGGCACCAAAATCCTGCTGTGCGAGAGATCCCGTATCGCGTGCTGCTCCGGCAATTCCGGTTTCACCAACCTTACTTTTCCCTTTTCCAAAAAAGGTTGGTTTTCAAAAACCACGTGCAATTCCTCTTTTGAAAGCTCAAAATGAGTCGGGAGATTCTTGCCAGCGGTCCACGAGGTTATCGCCTCGAGCCGCTCTGACTCGCTGTTGAAAACCAAAAGGTCCGCATGGTCCGCCTGCAAAAATTCCCCGAGCCGCGCGATGGCCGCAAAATACTCCGACTCCAACTCCCGCATGCTTCCGTTGATCAGATTGGAAGAAATCTGGATGATGAGGTTTTCAATCTCGTAGCGCCTTTGCAGCGTTCGTTCTGTACGGATGTATTCAGTAATGCCCCGAGAACTGAATATAATTCCCTGAATATGTGGGTGATGCAAAAGATTTTTTGCAAAACTCTCCAGATAAATCCGCTTTCCATCCTTCAGTCTGACCCAAAAATCAATGGCAACTTCCTCTTGCGAGCCCAATACATCCGAAAAGTCACCCTTGACCAATTCGAGGATGCCCCGTTCAGAAAATTCCCGGTAGTTTTTCCCAACTATATCGGACTTGGAAAAGCCAAGTTTGTCGGTGACGGAATCGCTGATGAACTTGTAATTCCCCTCTTTGTCCAGGATCGCAATTAGATCATGACTGTTGCTCAGGATGCTTTGCATGAAGCTGAGCTCGGCTGCCAAAGGCTCTATCGAAATCTCTGCGCCAGCCTTGCGTCTGGTTTCTTGCGGTTTAATCTGGCTTCCCTTTGCGATCAAAAACCGCGAAGAATAGCTGGAAGGCAGATTGATAAACATCCATTCAAACAGGACGTTATTGCCATTCTTACTCGACAATTCCTTTTTGAACCTGAATTTGGGGATTGTGCCTTTTTCGAAAAAAACTTCCAACTCGCGGACTAAATCCGAATCGTCAAAAAAAAGCTTCCAGTCGTCAGACAATGGACTAAATTTTTCTCTGAAAAACCGGTTGGCAAACACAATCTCCTCTCTATCCATGAGGAACATGGGTTCCTGTATTTCATCCAGAAAATCAGAAATGTCAAACTGCTGGAACTGGCTCATCTATTGTCGAAGCGGATTTTGGGAACCCAAATAAGGCGGGAATATTTAAAAAGAAAAGTTTAAACACAAACTGAAAACTTCAAAATTGCCAGACGTTGCCGGCTTTTCTGAAACCGAATCCAAAATCAAGGGGAGAAATTTGTGCTTATTTAAGGCAAACTTTCTGCATAAGAAAGCCGTCTCAAACTCTAAACAACATTTAATTTCAATCCAAACCCATTTCTATGATCATTTCCACCACCCCATCATTGCAGGGATATCAAATCGACCAATACCTGGGCATCGTCTCCGGAGAGACGATCATAGGCGCCAATGTCTTCAAAGATTTTTTTGCCAGCATCACCGATATAGTCGGCGGTCGCTCATCGGCATACGAGCAAGTGCTCCGTGAGGCCAAAGCGACCGCCATGTCGGAGATGGAAATGCAGGCCAGGCATTTTGGCGCAAATGCCGTCGTGGGAATCGACTTGGATTACGAAACAATCCGCGACGGGATGCTGATGGTAACCGTCAGCGGCACCGCCGTGAAAGTGAGCAAACTATAAATGAATCAGAAAGGCCTGAGCTCACGCTCAGGCTTTTTTGATTTGTTCCATCACCGTTTTGGTATCAGTTTTTTTGCAAAAATGTGAATTCACCACCACTACAGGAGCTGACTTGCACATATCCATGCATTTTGTCTGAAAAAACTTGCAATGCCCCCGGAGTGAGCCTTCGGTTGCCGCATGCTTCAGTTCCTTCCGGATTCGCTTTGAACCGGCCTTTTTGCAGTCTGATCCGCTGCATATGAAAACCAACTGTCTGCTAAACTTCATTACATTCCTGAGATTGCCTGCATCATCAATCCGCAAAGATAGCCTCCGTAGGTTCCCAATGCATATCCCAAAACCGCAATCAGTACACCAACAGAAGCGAGAGAAGGATCGAATGCAGATGCCACAATAGGAGCTGACGCAGCTCCACCTACATTGGCTTGTGAACCTACCGCTACATAGAAGAACGGAGCCTTGATAACCCAAGCTACCAAAATCATGATCATTACGTGAAATATCATCCACAGGATCCCGATTAAAAAGAAAACAGGATTGTCCAGCACCGCGCCAAGATCCATCTGCATCCCGATGGTAGCCACCAAAATATACAAGAGCACGCTTCCCATTCGGGAGGCTCCCGCCCCCTCCAATTCACGCGCGCGGGTAAACGAAAGCAAAAGACCGGCTGTAGTGGCTATGACCACGATCCAAAAAAAGGCCGAATTAAGCGAATATTGATTGAGTTGGGGATAGTTTACTTCAAACCAAGGTGCCAGAAAGTCCGCACAGAGATGGGATAATCCGGTCACTCCAAATCCAAAGCCCAAAATCAACATCGTGTCTCCCAGACTGGGGATCTTCATGATTCCCTCGCGGTATTTGGCGATTCGGTCCCTCAGCTGATAGATACCTGAGGCATCGGCCTTGAGCAACTTGTCGATCTTTTCAGGCTTGGCCGCCCAATACAGCAAAAATGCCATCCAGAGATTTGCGACCAAAACGTCCACCGCTATCATCTGTCCAAACAAGGTAGGGCTAGCGCCAAACACCTCCAGCATAGCGGTTTGGTTGGCTCCACCGCCTATCCAGCTTCCCGCTATCGTCGAGAGCCCTCGCCAGATCTCATCCGCCCCCGTACCCGAGTAGATCTCAGGATAGAAGAATCCTACGGTTAACAAGGCTAAGGGTCCTCCAAACATAATCCCAACAGTTCCGGCCAAAAACATCGTGAGAGCCTTTGGGCCAAGTTTGAGAATTCCCTTGAGGTCGATACTGATGGTAAAAAGCACCAAAGAGGCTGGCAGCAGATAGCGGGACGCAACACGATACAATCCAGAAGACTCCCCCGAAATAAGGCCCAGAGAATTGAACACCGCTGGAATAAAATAGCAAAGCAATACGGTCGGGACGTAGGTGTAAAATTTGACCCAAAAGGGGCGCTTGCTCGCCGAAGTAGCAAACACAAGTGCCAGTGTCGCCATCAGCAAGCCCAAAACGACGGCATCATTGCTAATCAAAGAGGAGTTTTCTTCCATGGGTTGATCTGGGGATTGAACTGCAACAATACCAACAAAAGATCAAACTGGCCAACTTTTATGAGTCAGCCTGCTCCAGTACATGGATCAATTCGCTCAGTATCATCGCTGTGGCTCCCCATACTATCTCTCCATCAATTTCGAAATAGGGCGTGTGAAGGGAAATGCTTTCGTTGATCTCGAACACGGTTTCCTTGCGGATCTCGGCGTTCAGGAGATGGTCCAAGTTAGTGGGTACGATCCTCGATACCTCCTTTGGATCAGGGACAAATTTTGGAGGGTGCTCCAAAAAACCAACTACTGGGCTCACCAAAAAATTGCTGGTGGGAATGTAGAGGTCGCTTAGCTTGCCAATTACACGGACTTGGTGCTTATCAATCCCCACTTCCTCCTCCGTCTCTCTCAGGGCCGTTTGGATGACATTTTCATCCGTCTTTTCCATTTTTCCTCCGGGAAAAGCCATTTGGCCGCTGTGGAACCCAGGATACTCCGGCCTCTTGATCAGCGGGAAAAAAGAGCCTTTCCCATCGGTGTAAAAAAGAATCAGCACTCCGCTATTTCGAATACCAGCTGGCATTTCTGCGACAAATCTTCTTTCGTCTATTGGCCGAGGGGACATTATCAGATGAGCCTCCTTTCCGGGAAGAGGGGCTTTCAGCTTTCTTTCCAATACAGAAATTAAAAACTCAAACTCCATCAGTTGTCAAATCGACTGATTTCAGCTTCAAGTCCAAGTAGGATTCATAGGAATAGTCCTTCACGACCTGGTTCAATTTGAACTGACTAAGCCGATGGCCATCGACGTTGATGATCCACACCATCGGTCTGAATCCCTCCTCCTCCTGCAAAAATCCTACAACTAAAAATTCGTCTGCGTTCATCCATAGACCATCTTCAAACATTCCAGAGGGCCCCATGAACAGCAGCCGCTCTTTCATGCCGTCCGAACGATACCAAATCACCTCGGAATCGGGATTGAGAAAGGGATGATCCAAACCTTCCTGCGCCTCGACCTTGTAAGAATAGATGTCCATCGTTCCGTCGCCTTCGGGGTGGGGAATCTGATAGGGAAACAGCGGATCGCCTTCCAGGATTGGGTTTTTCTCCGGCATTTCCATTGCGTCTATCGAATCGATCGATGTCAGTTCGAAGTCTTTGGCGCTGAAATTTCCGATTTTTTCGCCCCAGTGCTTTTGCCAGCCTGATTTTTGCGCAAGTCCGAGGTCGATCTGGGTGCGCATCACCTCCATCGCTTCGGCATCCGGAGATAAGTCACTTATCTTTTCATCTTTCACAGACTCAGAAGTTTCACAGGCGGTCAATGCAATCACCAAGCAAATCACTACTCGTCTAAAAAAAAGCCCGGTCGCATCCATAGGAGAAAATTAGAAAGATGAAGCTAAGAGAAGTGGGGGAAAAATCAAATCTTGCGTGGCCAAGCGCTACCACGATTGTATCCCCAATCTGGCCAGCCACGGCATTTTATTTCAAAATCCACAGGCCGCAAAAAACAAAAAAGGCCTGGATATTATCCGGGCCTTTTCCTGCTCTCAAACCTATTAAACCTATTGTAGATATTCAATTCATGAATACAGTCGAAAAGTAGAAAATGTTTTTATTTCCACCAAACAATCGATTGCGAAAAAGTTTCAAAATTTTATTCTGTAACAAACTAAGACCTCTAAGCCCCAGAAAATCAAGGCGTTTTTAAATTTTCTTAGACCCAAAAATTAGAAAAAAAATTATTTTTCGACACCACCACCAAATTTCGTATGCCACAACGAGCCCGTCCACTTGCCCATAGGATTTTTGAAGGTTTCCTGACCTATACCGAAACGTTCAAAACCTATACACGTCTTGCGCCCCTTTACTTTGCCCAACGTAACTGGCAAGCCACCCAGCTCAACCATCGCCAACGTCTCAGACTTTACAAAGATCTTCTTTTTCAGCTGGTGAAAATTTTCCAGCAGATTCTAGGGAAAGATTCCGACAATAGAGCCATTTGGACCTTGATCAGGCAGGAGTACCAGCAATTGATCAAAGTGCGACCGGATGTGGAGCTGGCGGAGACTTTTTTCAACTCGGTGTTTAGAAAAACCTTCCCAAATAATCCCCTCGACGATGAGCTGATGTTTGTAATGGAAGGCTATGGGTCCTGCGAAATCCGCGAAAACTCGGAGCTTTTGTACACCTACCCGGCTGAAATGGGGCTTGAGCAGATCATCCGGCAAATCCTTGAAGACTTCGACTTTGGCGTCCCCTATATGGACAAAGAGCAGGACGTCAACTTTCTCGTAGAGGGAGTGAAAAAGGTCATCCTCACCAGATATCAAGTGGAAGTGGGCACCAAAACCCAACTGCTAAAACCGGTGTTTTACCGAAACAAAGTAGCCTACCTGATCGGAAGGACCTATGTCGGAAAAAAATGGATGCCATTTATCATCCCTTTTATGCATGGTTCCGAGGGTGTCTATGTAGACACGCTCATCTTCGACCCAAACCTGATGAGTCACCTGTTCAGTTTCACCAGATCGTATTTTATGGTCGAAGCTGAAGTGCCTTCCCAGATTGTTGGCTTTTTGAGTTCGGTCATACCACACAAAAAAATCCACGAACTCTACAATGCGATCGGCTTCAACAAGCACGGGAAGACGCTTTTTTACCGGGACTTTCTTCATCACTTGTCGGAGAGTTCGGACCAGTTTGTGGTCGCTCCGGGGATCAAGGGCATGGTCATGACCGTCTTTGCTTTGCCCTCTCTCAACATTGTCTTCAAGCTGATCAAGGATCATTTTGAGCCTCCCAAAAATATGACCCGACAGGAAGTCCGGGAGAAATACAAGCTGGTATCACTCCACGACAGGGTGGGAAGAATGGCCGACACCCATGAGTTTGAGTACTTCAAGATCCCACTGGAACGCATCAGTGAAGAGCTCATGAAAGAGCTGCGAAACACCACCAACTCGCTTCTGCAGGTCAAGGAAAACTTTCTCATCATCAAGCATTTATATACAGAGAGAAAAATGGTTCCTCTAAATATTTTTTTGGAAACCTGCTCGACGGACGAAGGGCTGAGGGCGGTGGAAGACTACGGTCGGGCAATACTTCAACTTGCCCAAGCCAACATTTTCCCAGGGGACATGATGACTAAAAACTTTGGGTTGACCCGCCAAAAGCGGGTGATTTTCTACGACTACGATGAGATTGAGTTTTTGGAAGAAATGAACTTTCGGGAAAAGCCAAAGCCCCAAAACTATGAGCAGATCTATGCCGCCGAGCCTTGGTATGAAATTCATAAAAACGACGTTTTCCCTGAGGATTTTCGCCGCTGGATGATTGGTCGGCCGGATCTGAAGCCACACTTCCTGGATTATCACAAGGATCTGTTTGACCCCAATTATTGGAATTCCTTGAAAGACCGAATCGGGAAGGGAGAACTAATCCATGCCTTTCCCTATCCCGAGGAGATCAGATTTCGCCCCGGGGAATCTGTTTAATTCCATTACAATTTCCCTTTCGACCGCAGAAGAGCTAATTTCAAGCCGTCGTAGAAAGGCATTCTTTACTCTTCTTTTAGCCCATCGAAAATCTTCAAGACCGATTTTATGCAATTCAAGATTAATCCAAAATCCCCATCTAAGACTTTTTTGCGCGTCATCCCTGTCTTCGAAGACGCTATAGCCGGCTTGGCCGAAAAGCTGGGAAAACCCGCTCCCGCTCCCGTCCTATTCTCGGGAAAAAAGGACTCAGTGTATTGCTATGATTCTGAAGGCCAATTGATTCTACTGCTGGGACTTGGACAAAATCCTGACTACAAAACTATTGAAAACATATTTCGAAGAATACTTTCAAAAAATAGGACACTGGCTGAAAATGGCGTTTCTGTCGATCTACCCGACAACTTTACGGCCACGCAAGCCGAGGCAGCACTTGTTGGCTTCATACTGGGCAGCTATTCTATCGGATTCTATAAATCCGAAAAGACGACGGAATTTGACGGATTAAAGATTGAAATTCGCTCGGTTCAGGAAAAAGCAAAAATACTTGTCGATCGGGCCGAAAAAATCGCAGCGGCCAAGATTGAGGCTTTTAGGCTGGTAGACCTACCTCCAAACAAAATCACCCCTGAATATCTGGCAGACTGGGCAAAAAAACTGGCTAAAAGACCCAAGCTCAGTACCACGGTGTTTGATTCAAAAAAGGCAAAATCAGAAGGCTTGGAGGCTTTTTTGGCGGTAGGAAGAGGCTCATCAAAAGAGCCTAAATTCATTATTCTCGAATATCGCCATCCCAAAGCTAAACGCCACATTGGATTGGTTGGCAAGGGAGTGACTTTCGATACTGGCGGGCTTAATGTGAAGACCCAAGGCATGCATGAGATGAAATCTGACATGGGCGGTGCAGCTGCCGTTCTGGCGACAACGCAGCTGGTCTCCGATCTTCAGCTTGCCATAAACCTTACTGCAATCGTCCCTTCAGTCGAAAACGCGATCGACAAAGACGCCTATCTCCCATCCGAAGTGATTGGCAGCCACGCAGGACTGAGCATCGAAGTTGTCGATACGGACGCCGAGGGGCGACTGATCCTGGCAGACGGCCTTTCCTACCTCGCCAAAAAATACAAAATAGATCAGGTGATCGATTTGGCGACACTTACCGGGAGCGCAATTGGAACTTTTGGCTACGAGTGTGCGGCGCTGTTTTCAAATGATGAAAGCCTATCTCATGGCTTGCAAGAAGCCGGCAGGGCTGTTGGGGAAAAGTCATGGCCTCTACCGCTTTGGGACAGCTATGCCAAGGAGATGGACTCGGAGATAGCCGACATCAAAAACTACCACGGGAAGCCCTTCGCGGGTGCAATCACCGCGGCAAAGTTTCTGCAGGCATTCACCCACGGGCATCCTTCTTGGGCGCATTTGGATATCGCTGGCGTCTCCTTCACAGACAGCGAATTCGCAAAAACCAAAACGGGAACTGCCTATGGAGTCGGGCTGCTGCTGAGGTACATCGAACGAATGCTTGAATAAAAGTAAAGGGAATGCCAATAGATTAAAACTTCTCCTCTATTCCCAATCCAAATAACGCAAAGTCATATTTAACGGGATCGGCGGGATCAAATTCCCGCAATCGCTGAGTCAACTCCACCGCTGTCAGCCAATCGGTCTGCTTTCTGGTAATCAATCCCAACTTCCTCCCTACTCGATCTACGTGCAGGTCGCAGGGACATACCAGCTGGGCAGGGCTGATCTTCTTCCACAAGCCAAAATCCACGCCGTTTTCGTCCGAACGTACCATCCAGCGGAGATACATGTTGATCCGTTTGCAGGCCGCCTTCCTATCCGGTGACGCGATGTGCTTCTTTGTCCTGTCCGGAGAGTCAGGAAGACTAAAGAAATACCGGCGAAATTCGGTCAAAATAGACTCCATGGCATCGACATGGCCGTTTTGCCCCCTGAGAAAGGCCTCTTCCAGACTCTCGTTGTTTTTGTAGAAACAGCTCAGAAAATGGATAAAATAAAGCGTATCGATCTCGTTGAAGGTTCGATGCTTGAATCTTAAAAAACTCTTCAGATCAGCCTCGCGATGATTAAGAAGAAAATCGTGCGGAGCGTCATCCATCAGTCTAAATAGCTCCAAGCATTTGTTGATGATGGTCTTACGCTGCCCCCAAGCCAAAATCGCCGCAAAAAAGCCCGCAATTTCAATGTCCTGCTTTTTCGAAAAGCGATGGGGAATGGATACGGGATCGTTGGCTATGAATCCGGGCTGGTTGTATTGGGCGACTTTTTCGTCAAGAAAGTCCTTCAAACTCTGCATCAAAGCGCCACTTTCACTTCCCCGCCCTGTGTTCCATCAAACCATTTGAAGGAAAGTTCATTGTCAACTTTTTCGGACACGTGCCAGTCGAAGCACTTGATGTTGGTCAATGGACGGAGCGAATCCTGATCCGGATCATAGAGACAAATATCAAAATCAGGCATATCCTTGGATTCGAGCGTATTCCATTTTTCCAGAATAAAGCCCTCCTCCATGACCCTGACCTTGTTCCCAAACACATAGTCTTCCAAAATGGAAGGCACTCCATCCTTTCTCCTCACCTTAAACCCTGAAGGTCCAAAGATAATCTGCTTGCAAACCTTAGCTTCAAGTAGCTCATTGGTATAAGGCATGATTTCCCAATCAGATTCTTTGAATACCACTTTGTTCCCCTCGGGTCTGATGCGTGTGAGCAGTTGGGAAAGCTTCGAAAAAACAAATGTCAGTCCGATAAAAAGCAATCCGAAACTTGCCAAAATTGGATAGCTGAGGATAAAGACCATGTTCCAAACAAATCGGAACACGTGATGGAAAAAGAGCTGGACTCTATTCATGCCTGAATATTCAATGCACAAAGTTACTTCGACCCGCTTACAATGCCAAGTAGCATTAGGCCATGAAGGCTAGGGCATGTTTGTAGCCAGCACTGATACGTACAAAAAATCCCCTTCCAAGTCTGAAAGGGGATATTGTCGTAATGTTTTTTAGGATTAGTAGAGAACCTCGACAGGAAAGCGTTGGTTGACGGCTTTCAGCTGGTCAAAAGCCGCTTGAGAGAGCTTGATCACCAATTTTGAGTTGTCCCCGGTCTCTGGAAGCGTGCCCACGACCCGGGCGAAAATTGTGAGGTCGTTTTCTTCGTTTTTCACACGCATGATGCTCCCTACCGGTGCCGTTCTGTGCAATACCAAATACTTCTTGTGGGAACCGGTCCCTTCGATCAGTTCCGCCTGGCCCGTTTCGGTGATGTTCTTAAATCCACCAGATGTATTTGCCACTGTGGGTTCTACACTCATTTCGGCAGTGGACGTCGCGACTTTTGGAGTACCAATCACAGGGACGGTAGAGGGACCTTCCGGCGCTCTTCCCACTTTGATCACCTGTCCCGAGCGAAGATTATTGGAGGTCAATGCATTCCATTTGATCAAATCCTCAACGCTGGAATTGTATTGGGTAGACAGGGAAAATAGGCTTTCACCCTGCTTGACGGTATGCGAAATCCATTCGCCCGGGGCGATCGGAGTTGTGTTGGCGACGGTCGTGGATGGAGTTGTCAGGACTGTTTCAGGCTGGGCTTTGGTAGTAGGCTTTTCGGCGGATGGCTTTTCTGCCTTCTTTTCGACTGGCTTTGACTCAGTTTTAGGATTGTTTCCGGCTATGGTTACACCTTCGGTGGCAGCGGTTGTAGTTGAAGCTACCGTAGGAGCTACGGGAGTGGGCTGGGAATTGCTTGCTATGGCAGCTTCTTTCACGATCAGCGCCTGACCTACACTCAAATCATTGCCAAGGAGCTTGTTCCACTGCTTCAATGAGTCGACGCTCACCCCATATTTTTTGGAAATCGAAAAGAGTGTTTCACCCGGATTTACCTTGTGGAGAGCGGCGCCCTCCGGCAGTTTGCTCTTCTCAATGTAAGGGACCCGAATGGTCTGCCCGATCTTCAAGCCCTGCTTTAAGACTTCGTTTGCATTTTGGATCTCTCCCACCGGTACCTGGTACTTTCTGGATATCGCAAAAAGCGTCTCTTGGGGAGTGACTTTGTGCAGGATAAAGGTCTTGTCTCCTACGCGCTCTATCCCAATCGAATCTCCCGAGACCAGACGAGAGGCTTTTGAATAAGAGATAGTTAGCATTAAGATGAGAAGGAAGGCACTGAGGAATTTGGACTGAGGAATCATCGTAATCTAGGGTATTGAAGTGAAACAGGTCAAAAATTTCACTACGTGTTTCGCAAGAATTATGCTAGAAATGAGACTGCCCAGGCTTTTTCATTCCTTAATTGGAATATGGAAAAAGACCAAAGGCTAGCCTGCTAAATCTCAGGCAAAAATTGGTGTAATCTCAGCCCTATACGTATCTTTTCTTACTAATTTTCCAGAATGATGCGGATTCACCTGCTCTTAACCTTGTTTTGTGGACTGATTTGCTTTTCCCTCTTCGGGCAAGAGCAAGCGTCCCGAGTCTTCACGTTTAAGATCGACTCGGACATCGATCCGGCCATGAATCGCCGAGTCCAACTGGCCATGCAGGAAGCCGAGGAGAAAAAGGCCAGCCTGATCCTCATCGAAATGGATACCTATGGCGGCGTGGTCACCGATGCGGACGAAATTCGCACGAGGATTTTGGAAAGCAAGATTCCCGTCTACGTCTTCATCAACAAAGATGCGGCATCGGCTGGGGCCTTGATTTCCATTGCCTGCGACAGCATCTACATGGCGCATGGCGCAAGTATAGGCGCGGCGACCGTAGTCAATGGTGCGGACGGCGCTGCCGCTCCGGACAAATACCAATCCTATATGAGGTCGATGATGCGGAGCACAGCGGAGGCTCGCGGTCGGGATCCAAAGATCGCAGAAGGAATGGTGGATGAAAAAATTGAAATCGAGGGGATAAAAAAGGCTGGTTCGGTGATCACCCTATCCGTATCTGAAGCCATCAAACTCGGCTTTTGCGATGGAGAATATCCATCGGTGACAGCCATTCTGGAGGCCAAAAATCTGGAAAACGCGGAAGTCTTGGCATACGAAGAAGATACGATAGACAAAATCATTTCATTCTTCCTGAGCCCAGCCATCAGCGGAGTACTGATTTTGATCATCATCGGAGGAATCTACTTTGAACTACAAACTCCCGGAGTTGGATTTCCGATCCTTGCGGCCATCGTTGCGACACTCCTATATTTCATTCCCTACTATCTGAATGGCCTAGCCGAAAACTGGGAAATCCTCGTCTTTTTCGCAGGCATCATTCTCTTGGCCGTGGAGCTTTTCGTAATCCCAGGTTTTGGGGTTTTCGGCATCCTAGGGATCGTTTTCATCATTGGTGGATTGGTCTTAGGCATGGTGCCGAATCAGGACTTTAACTTTGATTTTGTCCCCGCCTCCCAACTTTTTACCGCATTGCTCACCGTCATTCTTGCTTCCATCGTATCCGTGGGACTGGTCTTCTGGCTTACGCCCAAAGTGAATGAGTGGGGAGCTTTCCGGCATATTACCCTTGCTACCACCCAAGAAAGAAGCGAAGGCTATACTTCCAGCTTTTATTCGCCAGGGCTCATGGGCAAAACCGGCACAGTTCACTCCCGGCTGAGACCAAGCGGAAAGGTAGAGATCGAAGGTGAAATCTATGACGCGTACTCAAGAGGTGAGTTTATCGACCAGGGCGAAAAAATCGTCGTGATTTCCACAGAAGGAACATCGCTAAAAGTGAAGAATCTTTCGGCTTGAACCTGAAAGATTTCCATAAGTTTGCGGCATGAATCCATTTCAGTCCATTTATGAACTGATCGGCGAAGACCAAATCAGACTACTCACGAAATACTTTTACCAGGAAGTACGCCAGAATTCAGAATTGAGAAGGCTCTATCCGGAAGATTTGGAGCCCGCCGAGCGCAGACTTTTCCTCTTTCTTCTCCAGGTGTTCGGCGGACCTCAGACCTATTCGGAGGAGCGGGGCCACCCGCGATTGAGAATGCGGCATCTGGATTGGAAGATTGATCCCAACATGAGGAACCATTGGCTGAATGCAATGCTTGCCGCTTTGGACAAGCTCGACCCTGACCAAAACGCCAAAGAGCTGATGGCTGGGTACTTCATCAAAGTCGCCAACCACATGATAAACCATGAATAGGATTTTGCGGCGCATCTACTCGATCTATGCGGCCGTGACATTCGTGCTCACGTTTCTCGTAATTTTCCCGTTTATCGTCATATGTATTTGGATACCCGGATGGAAAAAATACGGTAGAAAAATCAACCGCTATTGGGCGAGGGCCTACTTCTCTTTGATTTTTCTGCCGGTGAAAATTGAATTCAAAGGGAAGCTCGATCGGGGGAAACCTTACATCTTCCTCGCCAATCATTTCAGCTACTTGGATGTAGCCATGATGGGCTTCATCCCAGGAGATGTACTCTTCGTGGGAAAAGCCTCTATCCGAAAAACGCCGCTCTTTGGCTACTATTTCAAAAATCTCCACATCGCCGTGGATCGCGACCGGCTGAAAAGCCGAGCTGATACCATGAGGCGTGCGGGAGAGGCTCTGGATGCCGGTAGCGGGATCGTGATCTTTCCGGAAGGGGGGATTTTCACGAAGCACCCACCAAAAATGATCCCCTTCAAAAATGGGGCTTTCAGGCTTGCCATGGAAAAACAAATCCCCGTCATCCCTGTCACTTTATCCTATAATCACCTAATTTTACCCGACGATGGCCAATTTTTGCTCAGCAAAAGAAGCGCGAAAATGGTCTTTCACCAAGCACTGAACCCAGTAGATTTTATATCGGATGAACTGCTGAAGGAATGGTGTTTCGAAACCATACAAAAACAACTGGACTTGGATAATCCCGGGTTTGGCTCTTGAAATTTCCGAATGAAAATAGACAAAGACTCCATCAAGAAAATCGCGCATTTGGCGAGACTGGAATTTGACGAAAGCTCCGCTGAAAAAATGTCCAAAGACATGTCGCAAATCCTCGATTGGGTAGAGCAGCTCAATGAAATCGACACCACCGATGTGGAGCCTCTCACGACGATGTCTTCCGAGGTTAACGTGATGCGCGAAGACAAAGTAGGAAAGCACCTCGATCACGAGGCCGGTCTGACAAACGCCCCAAAGAGAGATTCTGAGTACTTCCGGGTACCGAAAGTCCTAGAGTAAGAATGCTGAAATCCGCTTCCACCACGAGCTTCATTGCAAAAACCGCCGCCCTCCTACTTTTAGTGTCCGGAGGGCTTTTTGCGTTTTATTCATTTGTTTTCGACTCTGCCCACTATCCTAGGATTGCCCCCGCAGCCTTTTTGGATACCCTCGCCGTACCGATTGACTGGGTCAATTTGGGCTCACTTTCCTTTCCGATTCAGGTGGACAACTATTTGGTCTTCCAGGAATTCCATTCACTAGCTCCCGCTTTTACCTTGGAAGAAAGCTACCTTTTCGGTTCAATTGTATTCTTACTATCCGTTTCCGCGCTAGCCCTATTTAGTACCTTCAAAAAAATCCCTTTTTTGATCGCCAGCGCAGCGTGGATTGTCCTGTTGACGGTTTCGAATTCAAACGGTTTGAACATTGGCGTCCCTAGCTCCAACCTTCCGCTGATCATTCTGATTGCAGGAAGCATTTTGCCTTTGATGTTTTTCCATGTGTGGAAGCCTAACGCCGCTTTCGGCCTTCGTTGGTTGGTAGTGCTATTGTCACTAGGTGCGGCATTGTCTGCGCTGGTTTTGCTCAGTCCAATTCCCAAGCCTCAGCTCTATTTGGCGGAGCAGAGCCTAGTGATCGGGCTAGGTATGGCGGCAGCTTGGGTACTTTGGCAGGGTCACGGGATCATTTCTGGTATTTACATTTTGTTGGCTAGGGCAAACCAAAACATCAGCATGAGGATATCCTGGCAAATCCTCGGCATCGGCATCCTCTACCTGCTTGCGCTGATCTTTTTGCTGATGGATCTGAAGGGCGAAGTGAATTTGCCCATTCCGGCTTCAACTTCCCTAATGCTGCTTTTCCCCATGGGAATTTTGGGATGGATCTCCACGCTTGAGAAAATCCGTCAGGAATCCAACATAGCAGCGAAACCCAACTTTCTACAAGCGCTTTTTCTACTTGGTTTTGCGGCGACATGCTGGCTAATCTGGAAATTTGAGGTCTCGGGAAATGAACCCGCAGGCGAATTTCTAAAGCATTTGATCGTCTATTCCCAGTTTGGCTTTTCCCTGTTTTTCCTGGTATATCTCTTTAGCAATTTTCTATCCATCATGGACTCGGGCAAATCGGTAGACAAGGTGCTTTTTAAACCTTTTTCCCTCCCCTACTACCACCTCCGAATCGGCGGGATGATCACCATGCTGGTCATTACGATCTACATGGATGCCGTTCTCGCCGCCCAGACAAGCTCCATGACAACCCATGTACTGGGAGACTACTACTACCAAACCGGCCGAAAACTGGAAGCGAGCATTCTCTATGAAAATGCCTGGGATGCGTTTCGAAAAAACAAAAAGGCAAAGAGCGCAACCGCCCACCTCCTCTTCGAACTGAACCAGCCTACTCTCGCGAAGGAACATCTGGATGAAAGCTTTGCGGAAGCGCCCCAAGTAGACAACATCCTGCTGCTCAGCTCGAGGATGATCTTGGAAAACAAGCCTTTTGAATCGGTATTTTACCTTGAAAATGGGCTAAAGAGATTTCCTGGAAATCCACACCTCGTCAATAACCTCGCACTGGTCTATGTCAAAATCCAAAAACACGAGGAGGCACTAAGGCTCTTGGAGGAAAACAGCGCATCAGATCCCGTGCTAGCCTCCAATCTAATCGCCATGCGGGGAAAACTCCAGAAAGATCAGCCGGAAACTCCCATTGGAGACGATCTGATCACCAGAATCAATCTTCTGTCAAGGAGTAATTTCCGCACTGAGGCTGTCGGGGGTGATGAGCTAAATAAGCTTCGGGCGCAACTGGAAAATGAAACTTCGCCCATGCTGCTGAATGCCGGCATGAGAAATTTGTCAACTGTTGGGGACATCTCCACCACAGCACAGGACTTGGCCTGGATCGACTCGGTCAGCCGAAAGCCCGAGATGCTCGAATACCTGATGCAGATGCAGGAGACCGCTTCCATACGAAGTTTGGCAGCGGGAAGAGTCACGGAATCCGTAAAAAACCTAAACGGCCTGGCCTTCAGAAATCCGGGAGACGCAGGCTACTACCTCAATCTCACAGCTGGGATTTTGGCGAGAAATCTGGATTTCGAAAAAGCTTCGAAAGACATCATTGCAGCAGAGGTAAAGGGATTTAAGGCTTTTAGGCCACAGCACATCGCAATCCTGAGACTCGGGGGATTTTCGGAAAAAGCAATGGAATTGCAGAATCAATACCAAGTTCCCGAATCAACCTCCCAAGATCCAATTCTTGACTTCGTCGCACGCTTTAACCAGAGCATGCCAGATAGACTGTTTGATCAATGGAGCCAGATTTCGTCTCAGGAAACCAAAGCTACCTTAGCCTATCTCATGCTGGAGAGGAAAGCGCATGGTCTGACCGGCTACCAATTAAATGAATTGGGAAAAGTACTGGAAGGAAGGATTGAAAACGAAGAAGAACTGAAGCAGTTCCTCCAAAATCCGGACTGGTCTGATCAGGCGGCGCTGAAGTCTTTCACCGAATTTTTACAAACTGGTGAGGAATTGTCCGCAAACCCCTACCGGACACCGCTTGTCCTCAGTGCAGCGGAACGCATTCAGGACCCGTTAGCCCAATATGAGCTGCTGAATACCGCAAGTGAATTCAGCAAAGATCCCCTGCTCTGGATTCGAAAGGTACAGGCCGCTAAGCGTATCGGTTTGGACAACTACGCTACCGACGCGATCCAAGAGATGAGCACCTGGCTGAGCTGGGACGAAATAGAATTCTTGCAACGGACAAACTATTAGCACTTTTTCACGTATTTTGACGCATCGGTCTTCGAAATTTTAAACACTAAACCACTATCTTAAGCAAAATTTTCTACCATGAGCAGAGTCATTGAAACCCACGAAATCAACAAAACCTATAAAATGGGCTCCGAAATCATCCAAGCCCTCAAGTCAGTAAGCATCACCGTAGATCGTGGAGAATACGTGGCTTTCATGGGCCCTTCCGGTTCGGGAAAATCCACCCTCATGAATATCATCGGATGCCTCGACTCACCTACTTCCGGCACCTATATCCTGGCGGGAAAGGACGTCAGCGACATGAGCGAAAACGAACTTGCAGAGATTCGCAACAAAGAAATCGGATTCGTTTTTCAGACTTTCAACCTTCTCCCGCGTGCCTCTTGTCTGGACAATGTTGCCCTGCCGTTGGTCTATGCCGGTTTTAGCAAGGCGGAAAGAGAGGAAAAGGCATTCAGAGCATTGGAAAATGTGGGGCTTGGCGAAAGGACCAAGCACCGTCCCAATGAACTTTCCGGCGGTCAGCGTCAACGGGTCGCGATTGCCCGGGCCTTGGTAAACAATCCAAGCATCATCCTCGCCGATGAGCCTACTGGAAACTTGGATTCCAAAACTTCCCATGATATCATGGAGCTTTTTCATGAACTGCACGCCAAGGGCAACACCATCATCATGGTAACGCACGAAGACGATATCGCGCACTATGCACACCGCGTGATCCGTCTAAGGGATGGCTTGGTTGAAACCGACAAAATCAACCCCAACCCTACCCGAGGCATTCCCGTCCACGCTTGATTTACTCCGAGTTATTTGAAATAGATTCTTATTTTTGACTCTGAAAGAACAGCGTCGAATGAAAATCTACACCAAAACCGGAGACAAGGGAACTACTGCACTGCTTGGCGGCAAAAGGGTGCCAAAATCCGATTTGAGGATAGACGCATATGGCACCATCGACGAACTGAATTCATACTTGGGTTTGCTCCGTGATCAGAAAGTCAACGCAAACCGAGCTGTTTTCTTGAAGGAAATCCAAGACAGGCTGTTCACCATCGGAGCAGATCTGGCGACTGTTCCAGGAAAAGACAAAGTCAAAAAACCGGACCTACATGCTGAAGACATCGAAGCCTTGGAGCACGAGATGGATCTGATGGAAGCCCAATTGCCGATGCTCAGTTCCTTCATACTTCCCGGAGGACATCAGTCGGTTTCCTTCTGCCATATCGCCCGCACAGTCTGCCGGCGCGGAGAAAGAATCGTGGTAGAGCTCTCTTCCATAGAGACCGTATCAGAGCTGGTCATCCAATATCTTAATCGGCTTTCTGACTATCTCTTCGTGTTGGGAAGAAAAATGGTCCAAGAACTCGACGTTGAAGAGGTGACTTGGACTCCAAGATTAAAATAAGCAGCCGCATTTTTATAAATTGCAACCGAAACCACCGATCCAGCGGATCTGTTCCAAATAGAAACCTCAGGCATCTCGCCTCCAAATAGAAAGCGTATGAAAACCACACTTGCTATCCCGGTTCAGAAAACCACCCATTCCAAACTTGCCGAGACAGACTTTTCGAATCTGGTATTCGGCAAAACCATTTCTGACCACATGTTTGTGGCGGACTACAAAAACGGCGAGTGGACTGATCTTCGCATAGAACCTTATGGAGCATTGGACCTCCATCCCGCGAATGCGGCACTTCACTACGGCCAGTCCATATTTGAGGGGATGAAAGCCTATAAGAACGAAAAAGGTGAAATCCTGATTTTCCGTGCGGACGCCAATGCGCAGCGGATGAATGAATCGGCCGTAAGAATGTGCATGCCGGAGATCCCCGAGGAGATTTTCATGGAAGGCCTTCTACAGTTGGTCGACCTAGACAGAAACTGGGTTCCATCTGGCAAAGGCGCGAGCCTATACATCCGCCCATACATGTTTGCGACGGACAACTATATTGGAGTGAAGCCCTCCGACACGTATAAGTTTATCATCTTCACCTGTCCCGTAGGAGCTTACTACAGCAAGCCTGTAAGCGTGAAGGTGGAAACCGAGTTTACAAGGGCAACCGAAGGGGGTACCGGTGGAGCAAAAACAGCCGGTAACTACGCCGCTTCCCTATTTCCAGCCTTGCAGGCTCAGCGAGCAGGCTACGACCAACTTCTCTGGACGGATGGAAAATCGCACAGCAAGATTGAGGAAAGCGGCACTATGAACGTCATGTTTGATATCAATGGCACGCTGATCACTGCGCCGACCAATACTGGCACCATCCTAAAGGGCATCACCAGAGATTCCGTCATCCGGCTGGCCAAAGACTGGGGAAAGCCACTGGAGGAGCGATTTCTGACTGTGTCGGAGCTTCAGGAAGCCTTGGAAAACGGCACGCTTCGTGAAGCCTTCGGTACTGGCACCGCTGCGACCATAGCGCATATTTCCAAGATCAATGTCAACGGTAAAGATTACGTTCTTCCCGAAAAGAAATCAGACTCTTTTTCGTACAAAGTTCTTCATGAGCTGGACGGAATCAAGTATGGGGATATCGCGGACACTAGGGGCTGGATCTCAAAAATCTAAGATCTAACAGGAAGGCAACTTCCTGTTTTTCGTTACTTTTCTTTTATGAAATTAGCTTTAGCTGCCGCTCTTTTACTTTCGCTGTTTTTCGGTGCCCACGCCCAGTCCAAAGACTTCATACTTCTCAAGAGGGGCAGTAATCAAAAGTCCCAAATCCGCTTTTACCCAGGCGAGGAAATCACTTACAAGAGCAAGAAGATGGGCTATTTTGTCACAGACCAGATCGTCAAACTGGACGATGGCTTCATCTACCTCACTGAAAACATCCTCAGTCCAAGTGATATCCTGGAAGTGGATGTCCGGAATAAAGACCCGAGAAACCGAACGATGCGCAATCTGACAGCGCTGTTTCTCGGTGCGGGTGGCATCCTTCTAACGGTAGAAGCCGTCAACAGTCTTTATCAACAAAGTGATCTGCAGATAGACGGAGGCGTCGCCGTCACCTCCGGCATTCTACTGGGAACTGGACTCGCCCTGCTCCCGATCAGATACAAGACTTTCAAAAACACCACCGGATACGGCATCCAAATCATCCAAATGAGGATGGATTAATACCAATACGCTGGCAAAAGCCGATATTTTTTCGGAGTTTTGCAGCCTTAATTTTCACTTAGACAGATGACTTCAGAACAACTGAAAGACTTGAAAGCCCGCACTTCGGCTTTGAGGAGGTATCTTTGACTACGATCGGAAGAAAGTAGAGATCCAAGACCTAGAGGCCGTTTCGGCCCAGGCTGACTTCTGGAACAACCCGGAGGAAGCCGAAAAAACAATGAAACAAATCCAGGCCCGTAAAGGCTGGACTTCTTCTTTTGAAGACCTGGACCAAAAAATCCAGGACTTGGAAGTGCTGTATGAATTCTACGGAGCCGGTGATGTGTCCGAGGAAGAACTGAAGGCCGAGTACCTCAAAGCCAAAGATGCCGTAGAGGAACTGGAGCTGAAGAAGATGCTTTCAGCCGAAGAGGACCAGCTCAATGCCGTGCTCGAGATCAACCCGGGAGCCGGAGGAACAGAAAGCAACGACTGGGCCTCTATCCTCATGAGGATGTACATCATGTGGGGAGAAAAAAATGGCTACAAGGTCAAAGAGGTAGATGTGCAGCCTGGTGAAGTCGCAGGGATCAAATCCGCAACTTTGGAGTTTGAAGGCCCATTGGCCTATGGATTCCTTAAGTCAGAAACTGGCGTACACCGCTTGGTCCGAATTTCCCCTTTTGACTCGGGAGGCAGAAGACATACATCCTTTGCATCCGTATATGCCTATCCGGAAGTCGACGACTCAATCGAGATCGAAATCAACCCAGCGGATGTGGAGCTCCATACCTCCAGATCAGGCGGCGCCGGTGGACAGAACGTCAACAAAGTGGAAACCAAGGTGCAATTGACCCACAAGCCGACCGGAATCGTGGTGGTTTGCCAGATCGAGCGCTCCCAGCTAGCCAACCGCGAGAAGGCCATGCAGATGTTAAAGTCCCGACTTTACCAGCTCGAATTGGAAAAGCGAAACGCTGAGATAGCCAAGATCGAATCCTCCAAGCTTCGTGTGGATTTTGGTTCCCAGATCCGAAACTACGTCCTTCACCCCTATAAGCTGGTGAAAGACAACCGCACGGGCCATGAGACCTCCGATGCGCAAGGCGTGCTGGATGGAGGATTGAATGAGTTTATGAAAGCCTTCCTACTTGCCCAAAGCGAAGAAGAAGCAAACAAAGAATGAGCTAATTAGGCCGGAAATTTTCCGGCCTTTTTTCTATCGCTAGATGCCACCAAAACTTACTTTTTTCAACCTCAACTTTTTTCTTCTCTGCGTAAGCTCATTCCTATTTTTCTCGAGCTTCAATATGATCATACCAGAACTACCCGCTTACCTCACCTCGCTTGGAGGAGAGGAATATAAGGGCTTGATCATCGCACTGTTTACCCTTTCGGCGGGGCTTTCCAGGCCGTTCAGCGGCAAATTGGCTGACAAAGTCGGCCGAAAACCAGTCATGATGGTCGGAGCATCAGTTTGCTTCATAGTCGGGCTGCTTTACCCCATTCTCTCCTTCGTTTCTGGATTTTTGTTTCTGCGGTTCGTTCATGGTTTCTCCACAGGCTTTACACCCACAGGCATCGCGGCGTACGTGGCAGACATCGTCCCCTTCCAAAAACGCGGGGAAGCGATGGGGATTCAATCCCTATTCAGCTCCCTTGGGATGGCGGCAGGTCCTGCTATCGGAGGCTGGATCGCAAGCGTCTCGACTATCGACACGGTATTTTATTGCTCCGCTTTCACTTCCATTTTTTCCATTTTGATCTTGATCAGGTTGAAGGAATCCGTGGTAGAAAAACATCCCATGTCCATTGGCCTATTCAAACTCAAACGCGATGAAATCATTGAACCACGGGTTCTCCTTCCATCAATCATCCTCTTTCTTTCGGTTTTTTCTTTTGGCGTACTGCTTACCATCATCCCGGATTTCTCCTCCCATTTAGCTGTGAAAAACAAGGGGTTATTCTTTTCAGTCTTTACTATTTCTTCTCTGGGAATCAGGCTACTCGCGGGAAAAACGTCTGACCGGTATGGAAGAGTGGCAGTGATGAGGGTTGCCCTATTTTTCTTGATCTTGGCTATGACCTCTTTAGCATTCGCTGAAAGCAAATTCATGCTCCTATTCTCTGGAGTGATCTTCGGTGCTGCAGTTGGGATGTATAGCCCCACGGCAACCGCTTGGGTGGTAGATAGGTCTTTAGATCAGTTTCGCGGCCGGGCGCTTGCCACGATGTATATTTTTTCCGAAAGCGGCATTGGCTTCGGCGCTTTGATCTCAGGATGGCTTTTCGCAAATGATCCGAACAATTTCCGCATGGTCTTCCTCACATCCGGATCCGTTGCTTTCTTAGCTTTCCTGACCGTAGTTTTTATCAACAGAGACCGAAAAACCTATTTTCCACCTCAATAGCCTAGATAATTGCTTACTCGTGGAATTGCCAAAATCGACTTTTGCCGTCCATTGTAATAGGTCACTTTATTGCCATCGAAAAAGGCTCCCTCCTCCAACATCACTCTGACGTCCTTATTCCACTCTTTGACAAAAACAACCGCATTCAATTCAATCGCATAGCCCGTATTGGCGTGAAGCGGAAAATCGCCCGCTCCGGGAGTATCACCTTGATTGTCCCACATTCCTATGGTCGGGCCCGCCGAATGCCCATAAAACCCTAGCGGGTGGGTATAAATGCTTCCTCTGAGCCCCTCGGACTCCATTTGGCTCCTCGAAGCCTTGAGAATCTCATTTCCTGTTTTTCCGGCCACATAGTTGGAGGTCAAGATATCCTGAAGTCGGTTGCCTACTGCAAGAGCGTTCTGCAAGTAGGCAGGCACTTCAGATTCTCCAGCCTTCAAGACATAAGCCAGCTCTTGGGTGTCCGTATTCAGCCTTAGGTAGGCGATTCCAAAATCGATATGGAGTAGATCGCCAGGCATGATAACCTGTTCATCTGGCCGAACGGCGAAGGAACGGCTTGCCTCCTCGGAAGCTGGATCTGGCCGCTGGATGTCCACGGTGGGGTGAAACCAAGTATCCAGTTTCATTTCGGCGATTTTCTCCCGGTAAAACCAAACCACGTCTTCAGTGGTGGTCACTCCTGGGGTAATCACCCTATCGGAGAGGCCCTCCGCGATTATATAGTGTGCCAACTCTTGGATATGCTTGTAAACAGCCATCTCAGCGGGAATCCTAGTTTCCAGCCATCTCACCGCTAAAGTTTGCGCGGAGACCACCTTCGACCTAAGCTCCTCCGAAAGGTTGCGCATAAACTCCTCATGGTCGAAATGAGTCAATCCGTCTGCGTGACCATAGTCTTTGGCAAAATTGAGCCCTATCTTCTTGGGATTTTTGGAGGCAATCACATCCATCAGCGCCTTCCATTGGTCGGGCTGAGATTCTGGATCCCAAGCCCTTTTGAACGACTTGCCTACATCATATCTAGCAATGGCAAAAGTCTCCACTTTGGCATTGGGGCTTGGCTGGTACATCACCAAGATGGTGCGACGTCTGGCAGCGTGCCATGTCGCCGGCAGGAGTGTCCTGATCACGGGATCTTCGTTGTATTCGCGCGACATCACGATCCACATGTCTATCCCGGTTTCGGTCATCAAACTCGGCAAGAGATTCTCAATGCGATCTTCCAGCCACGAATCGATCACTTCGGCTTGTTCCCGTTGTGAAAGTACAGCTGGCTGCTGGGAAAAAGCCGAACCCGCAAGCAATGCGGCGAAGAAAAAGAGCGTAATAAGCCTCATGGGATCTTGGTTGATTTTATTCCAAGATAGCTTTTAGACGCAAAAGTCAAAGCTCCGCTTACATAATTGAACTCAGTCCAGAAACCTTGTCTTTCTCCGCCATTTGTCTTTTGCTCAAAGTCGCAAATCGGTAGAGTAGCAAGGCGGCCGTGATCGTAAGTCCGATGAGCAAACCGTACCAAATCCCGTGAGCCCCCATGTCCAGCGTGAAGGCAAGAAAATATCCGAGGGGAAGCCCCAAAACCCAATAGGCCATCAATGTCACGATGGTCGGCACTTTGACGTCTTCCAATCCTCGAAGTACCCCCAAGCCTACTGCCTGAATTCCGTCAGAAACCTGGAAAAGTCCGGCGATAACCAAAAGCGATGCTGACAAAGCGATCACCTCGGTATCGTCTATGTACAGCGTCGGCAGGAAATACCTGAAAGAAAAAAAGATCAATGCACTCGCCAACATGAACACCGCAACCATCCCGAAAACCACAAGGCCGGCTTCCCGCATCGCTTTCATGTCACCTCTCCCAACTTGGTTGCTGACCCGTATCATACCCGCGGTGGCGAGGCCTGTGGCCATCATGTACGAAATAGAAGCCAAATTCAACGCGATCTGGTGGCCTGCAAGTGCATTCACTCCTATCCAGCCCATCATGATCGCCGCGGTGCTGAAAGCGGACACTTCAAAGATGAACTGGAACCCGGTGGGAATTCCGATTTTCAAAATCCTAGAAATCATCGGGAAACTGGCTCCAAGCAGGAAAAGTCGAAAGTGGTATTTTTTGTACCTGGCCGAAAAGAGAATATAACTTCCCATCATCAGCATCATCAAAATCCTGGAAACCAGTGTGGCGACTCCAGCGCCATTCAGCCCCATCTGGGGGAAGCCGAATTTCCCCCAAATCAATACCCAGTTGAGAAAGACGTTGACTAGATTGGCAAAAATGGTAATGTACATCGCTTGCCTAGTCTGGGAAAGTCCCTCCGCCATCTGCTTGAATGTCTGAAAAACCATCAGTGGCAAAAGGGAGGCAGTAATGATCAGTAAGTAGGGCACAGCCAAAACCACCACCTCCTCGGGTTGGTTGAGAAAATGCAAACCTTGGGACAAGCCAAGCACTATGACCGTCAATAGCACGCTCGTGATGATATTGATCCACAGACCATGACTGAAAAGTCGGGAAATTCGCTTGGACTTCCCCTTCCCGTCCGCTCGGGACACCAGGGGTGTGATTCCCATGGAGACGCCGATACCAAACATCATGATCACGAAAAATATGCTGTTTCCCAGGGAAGCTGCCGCCAAGGGCAAGGCTCCGAGTCTACCCACCATCATGCTGTCCGCTACGCCGACCGCCACCTGTCCCAATTGACTCAGCATCACGGGATAGGCAAGGTGAAAAGTGGTGTTGATATGGTTTTTGACCGTCATAGTATTTAATATCCTAGAATCCGCGCAACCTTCAGTATTCCGGCCACACTGATACTGTCCGTGATTTCACCCCTCATTACCATTTCTAATACCTCCGAAAATGGGAGCTTTTTGACTTGAAGAATCTCCGTTTCCTCAAATTCCGTCTCGCCCTGCGTCAGCATTTCCGCGAGATAGACAATACCTACCTCATCCGTCACCGAATTTGACGTGTGCACCTTCATGACCTCAGTCCACTTTTCGGCGCTTAGCCCCGTCTCTTCCCTAAGTTCCCTCTTGGCGGATTCAAGCAGATCCTGCCCTATCGGCCCGCCTCCCATGGGAATCTCCCAGGCGTATTCGTCCAAGGTGTAGCGATACTGGCCCACCAGCCAAGTGTTTCCGTCTTGGTCAACGGGAATGATGGCCATTGCCCGATTTTTGAAATGAACCTTCCCATACACGCCCTCCTTCCCGGCCGGGTTGAGGATGTCGTGGTGCTCAAGCCTGATCCAGGGATTTTCGTAGAGCGATGTGATTTTGAGGGTTGTCCAAGGATTGTCTGTCATGGTAATTCAAAAAAAAAAGGGCGGTAAAGCCGCCCTTGATCTGTATTAAAACCTTGCTTATGCAGGGATAGGGAGCACTTTGGAGTCTTTAAAGGTAGAGAGAATTACCATGGATTGCATGGAGTCTACTTCCTTGATTTCCGACACTTTCTCAAGCATCAATTTTTGATAAGCGGTAATATCCTTTGCGATGATCTTCAGGATAAAGTCCCCTGTACCTGTAATATGGTGGCATTCTATGATTTCCGGGATCTCGTTGATCTCTCTCATGAAGGCATCAATGTTGCCCTTGTTGTGTCCAATCAGGCTCACCAAAACGAAGGTGCTCACGCCCAAACCTATTCTTTCCGGATCCAGCTTGGCATGGTAGCTCTTGATGATGCCGGACTGCTCCAACTTCTTAACTCGCTCTAAAGTAGGCGCTGGTGAGAGTCCAATATCTTTTGACAACTGGGCATTGGTGATTTTTGCGTTGGCCTGGAGGATTTCCAGTATCCTGCGGTCTATTTTATCGAATTTGATTCTTACGCTATTGTCCATGATATTCCGTTATTACAAAATTTTATGTTGCGCAAAATTAATATAATTGATGAATGTTTTAAATCGATTTAACGCTTTTTGATGAACGGAAATCGAAATTTTATTGACCTTTTAAAGGCTTTAAAGAAAGAATCCTTCTAAAACCATTTGCCGTCTTAAAAAAATTCAAATTATCTCCTGTTATAATTTGGTAGAACGCAGGGAATTTGATTAAAGTTTATTCTTTTTTATAAAATCTCTGGCTTCTTTATGAGCGGGGTGTTTTCGCTTCGCATACTTTTTCACCCGGTCAAAGTATTTTCTTGCTTGGGCTTTATTTTTTGCCGCAGTTTCTATTTTCCCAAGCTGTATCAGCGAATGCAAGTAATATCCGCTCTCCTGTGATTCGGATTCCTCCCCATAGGCAACTGTCTTGAGATAATATTGTTTGGCCATAGCCCGATCACCGACCCGATAATAATACTCGGCAATGTAAAAAGCCGCATATCTGCCGCTATTGGATTCATAGCCAAACTGTCCCTTCTCAATTCTATCCAAGATCTGGAAAGATTGCTCCACAGATTCCGTCCACTGCCCTACCGCATAGAGATGTCTTGCATAGGAGCGATGGAAATAGGGATTGTTGGGAAACTTGCCATGCAGGTATTCAGAAATCCTGAGGGCATCGTAGGGGCGCTTTTCCTCGGAGGCATAGAGCCTGAATAGAAAGTATTGTGCTTCGACCCTGGTGTAAAATGCATTTGACGCGACCGTCTCCAGCTGTTGAAGTCCCAATGCTTTGTTCCCTTTCGGAAAAAGCGCCATCACGGGCTTCAACAGCGGATAATTCTCCGGAATCCAGACTGAGAAATAGTTGAAGAGGGCATCGCCCAAAAGCAGCTCTGGGTTAAATTCCTCCTCTCCCCTGCTGAGTTCCATATACTTCAAGGCATTTTTGCCAGCCCAAGCCGCTTTCGTCCAGCTTTTCCGCTCGCTATACAATCTCCCCTGAAATCCATAGCCAGCCGCCAAAAAGAAAGCCGCCTCCTTGTTCTTGGGGTCTTCGTCAAATATCCTCTCGGCCTTTTCATTTGCCCGGTCAAGATACTGGATGAAAATATTGTCGTATCTAGTGTTGGTCACGTCGACCTCGATCCGCCACCAATACCCCAGCGCCATCAAAAAATCAGGCAGCGGATGATCAGGATACTGGTACATAATCACGGTAAAATCACGCTCAGCAGTAGCAAAATCAAAATTATACATGCTGTTGATCGCCTTGGTGATGCGATATTGGAGCCCCTTGTCAAGCAACAGATAGCCCGAGGGATTTGAAGGGACGACGGGGTCTCCCGCTTGGGAAAGGACAGGGCCCGCCAAAGCGATCATCATCAGACTCAACACTGCTATCCTTATTTGCTTACTCATTACTTTGTTTTCGTTTGGAATTCAAAATTAAGGCGAAATCCAAACAAACATTTAGATTTGGTTACTTTAACAAAGGAATATGGCAAAACCTCCTTCACCGATTGCACAACGTCTGGAAGAGCTGATTGATTTCGACAAACGCGTTTATTATTTCCTTCTCGTGCTTATTTTTTTGGTAATCAGGTATTTGACCAACACGCTGGTATTGGAATCCATTCCCGACTATGAAAACCTAGACCAACAGGGCGGATTGATGTTTTTCCACATCTTCAACGTGCTCAACTACTTGTGGACACCCTTTTCCCTGCTTTGGAAATTTACCGTTATCGCGTTCCTTTTTTGGTCAATCGGATTGATGATCGGGTATAAGGCAAATTTCAGGCAACTTTGGCAGTTTGCCTTGGTCGCGGAAGTTGTTTTCATCTTTCCTGAACTGCTTCGCCTCCTTGTATACATGAATCCTTCGGGGAGTGTCACCTATTTTGACATCCAAAATTTTGAGCCACTTTCTGCACTTTGGATAGTCGGGCCCAGCAATGTCGACGTCAAGTACCACTATCCCCTTTCGGTGCTGAATATTTTTGAGTTGATCTATGGCGCACTTTGGGTATTGGGGTTTCATTCGATCAGCAGGAGAACGATCGAAGAGAGCACGCTGGTGGTGGTGATAGCCTATTTTGTACCGCTGTTTCTTTGGCTGGCATTTTACATCGGGGCATACCGATAGGCTTTGCTCCTGACAAATGCGCCCGCGCAGACCCCATCGCCAACTCTCAGCTTCTGGCATTGTCCAAAAATCAAAAAAGACCAAGTCACAAACTTGGCCTTTTGAACCCACTAACCCAACTATATACTAAAACCCAAGCCCAACTGTCATCGCGACCGGGCTAAACGTCAAATCCGAAATTTTGGTAGCAGCACCCGTGGTCAAATTGACACTGTAAACGCCCGAAGCACTCCCGGATGTCAATACAGCGAAAGCGCTCCCCGAATGTCCACCGATATCAAAACCGTTTTGCGCGGTAATTGTTATGCCGAGTGAGCCTATCGGCACCAGTACGCCATCATTAGGTGGGATCTGGGTAAACAGCGATCCTGTCATGTGATCAATGACAAACAAAGTGGTGGTAGTTGCTCCGGAAATATTATTGGCATAGGCGGCACCAGACACCATAGGCATGCCGGGGTTTAGTCTACCATCAGTCGCCACCACTGTCCCTAAGTCTGGATGAAGCCTCAGATTTTGGCCTGTACTGGTGACCAGCCTTATTCTGTCTACCGTGGGATTGAAGTCAAATCCGGCGATATCCCCCTCCATCATGGGCATCAATGGATTTCCGATCGCAGTCAGCATACCGCTGGAAGGATTTACCGAGTAAAGTTGGCTGCTGGAGGAGATTGCAAGCAGCTGCCCGTTTGCAGGTCGAAAATCTAGTCCGACTATTTTTTCTCCCATGCTGAGGCCTTGAAGCTCAACCATGGTCGGCTGTGGACTCATCGGATTGAAGCGATACAGCATCCCTCCTTCGTCAATAGCGTAGGCCACAGGATTGGTTTTTAAGGCCAAGCTAATCACAGGCTGGGAAAACACACCGACCCAAGATGCCTCACCGCTCGCAAGATCGATGGAATACAATCGCGTATCAGTCGCAGATCTGTTTACAGCGAGTGCCAGTGAATTGTCCGCCAGTATATCTAGATCTACTGATCCATCCAAGTCCACCCCGAGATCCCCGACTTCCATCAAGCCTCCATCGTTAGGTGGCACCTGCTGGTAGAGCTTATCCGTCGCGATGTCAATGTCAAAAAGGACTGTGGAACTCGCTCCCGAAACGCTATTGGTATAGGCTACGGCGCCTATCACGGGATTTGTACCTCCATTTATACGTCCATCCGTGGCGACCACTGCGCCAGTCTCGGGATGCAGCCTCAAATTTTGTCCGCTCTCGGCGACCAGCCTTATCCTGTCCACCGTGGGATTGAAGTCGATAGATGCCATTTCCCCTTCGATTGCAGGGGTAAAGGCTGATGTTCCGAGCGGTGTAGCCACACCCGAGTTTTCGTTGATAAAATAGATCCGACTCGATGAACTCAGCGCGTAAAGTTGACCAGTCGCAGGACGATAGTCAATCGAAATTAGCGATTCGCCGGAGCCGAGCCCAGTGATGTTTACTGTAGCTACGGGAGCGCTCAGGTTTCCTTCTTCGAAATACAGAAGCTGGTTCCCCTCTGCCAATGCAGTAAAGTTTACCTCCGGAGTAGTTCCTGGCATTTCTACCAAGGGTGGATTTTCCTCTTCATTACAGGAAAAAAGAATAGCAGCAATCACCGCCACGGCAAATGCAATCGGATGAAATGATAGTTTTTTCATGGTCGCAAAGTTTAGTCTTTGCGGATCTACGAAGTCGGAGTCCACATTGGATTGCGGAGCAATGAAAAAAACAAATCCGCTTTGAATAATCAGACGGTTCCGAAAGGCCATCTGACAAGCCCGCCAGCAAGATTATTTACTTTTTCAAATCCCAGTTCGGACAAAATTTCACAAGCCTGGCCACTTCTGCTTCCACTTCTACAGTAGACGAGGTAGATTTTGTCTTTTGGGAGATTCCTGGCCTGGTTTAAAAAATCCGGATTTCGGATGTCGAGATTTCTGGCACCTTCGATCTTTTCTGATGAAAACTCCACGGCTGTCCTGACATCCAGGATTTCAGTGTCAGGCTTGAAAGCCAATTCTCTAAAAAAAGGTGCTTGGATGTCCTTATATTTTCTCGCTGTCGTGGTAAAGAGGCTGAACATGGTAAAATTTAGTTTCGCAAAGCTAGCAGAGTACATCCACGAGTTTAGTAACATTCGTCACCCAACAGGCACTGGACTTCATCATCTTCACCGGTTACAGAATCTCCTCCGGGCTGGCGCCAGTATCTGGAAATCAGAGCGACATGAGTTCCTTGCCGATGATATAGATCCCCATGACTAAGACAAACCATCCAAAACCTGTTTTCAGTGCCTTTTCGTTGATTTTTTTGGAGAGAGCGCTTCCAATGAATATGCCCCCAATGGATAATGCGGTAAATACCAAGAGCAATTGCCAATCGATCGCTTGAGTAGAAACATCTCCCAAAAATCCGATGAGGGACTTCGCCGCAATGATCAAAAGGGAAGTACCCACAGCCATCTTCATGGGTAGTTTTGCCAACAATACCAAAGCCGGGATAATCAAGAATCCTCCTCCTGCACCCACTACCCCAGTAACTAGGCCCACAACTGAGCCCTCCAGAGCTATCATGGGGAAATTGAAACGTACTTTTTCATTTTCGTCACAATCCACGCATTCTTTGTTGCGGATCATGGAGATCGACGCCGCAAGCATAATCATTGCGAAAAATACCATGATCCCAACGCTCTTTGAGACTGGACTTTCTCCCGCAAAAAAAAGAGGATCAGGAAGCGCGGGCACGAGGTACTTTCTGGTCAGGAAAACAGCAACAAAAGAAGGAATCGCAAACACCAGAGCCGTTTTGTAATTGACCAAGCCCTTTTTCATAAACGTCCCGGCTCCTACCAGCGACGTGGATCCAACCACAAAAAGTGAGTATGCCGTAGCCAGTACGGGATCGACGCCCAGAATATAAACCAAAACCGGCACTGTCAGGATGGATCCTCCACCTCCGATCAGTCCCAAACCAACTCCGATTATTACCGCCGCCGCAAATCCCAAAAGGCTTACAATGTCCATTTCAATGCATTCTGTTTATGCTACAAAAGTAAGGAGTGGCCTCCGCCAATGGCGGTAACAATTGTTACAATTCATAAAAAACCAGAGAGGTCTGCATGCCGATCCAATTTGCCTCGGACTCATTCACAAACCAGTGGATAGCTTTCGTACCTAGCGACAAAATCTTAAATTAGTGAAAATCAAAGCACAATGATCGTCATCGTCCCACTGGACTTCTCCGAAAACTCATTGAAGGCATTGGATTTTGCCATTTCCATTGCCGACAAACGAGATGGCAAGATTACCCTTGTCCATGTGCTCAATGTTGCCTATGACTTTGCTTCGCAGACGGCAAACGTTCTCGAATCCATGTATATTGACGGGAAAAAGGTACTAAATGAGACCCTGGATAGATACTCTGGAGCGGAAGTTGAAATGGACTACGAAATCTTGGAGGGGAATCCCTCGATTAATATTGCAAGACTAGCAGCAGAGCGCGAGGCCACGCTTATTGTCATGGGGACTCAAGGAGCGAGCGGCATTAAAAAGAGCCTGGTGGGTTCCACGACCGTAAGTGTGGTACGGGAGGCAAATTGCCCAGTGCTTGTCGTCCCTGCCCAGGCGGAGATTTTACAGATCAAAAAAGTTACACTTGCACTGGAATTTGCCAACCACGAGGAAAAATTCATTGACTGGATAGTGGACATGACCCGACGTTGGGAGCTCGGATTGGAGATACTTCATGTTCAAATCAGTGCCGATTTTAAGGAGAACTTGGCGGTTTTGGGAATGGAGGGATATCTTCAAAAGAAGTATCCAGATACCGTCGTAAGAATCCATACGTTCTACGCTAGCAGCGCCTCACAAGGCTTGGAACTGTACTTGGATGAACATGACCATATGATCCTGGTGATGTGTCACCAGCACAAAAATCTCTGGGAGCAGATATTCCAAAAAAGCCAATCCATTGAAATGGCCTACCATACCCGAATTCCTCTTCTGATCATGAATTGAAGTTATCTAGCGATCAATTCCTCAAAATCATCCCGGATATAGATAATGTTTCGGCCAAGTTCTATCCATTTTTTCTTTTCCAACTGCTTTAACAAACGCGACACGACTTCCCTTGATGTTCCCAGTTCGTTGGCGATTTCCTGGTGGGTGGTATGCAGTTCGTTGGCTTTGTACTGCTTCATTTTTGTCACCAGATAGCGCATCAAGCGCTCATCCATACGCTTAAATGCAACCGCATCCAAAGCAACCAAAAGCTCCTGAAAACGACGTTGATATGTCGTGGATACAAAATCCTTCCACTGCCTGAAATCCTCAGAAAACTGCTCGTGGGTTTGGATAGGAATGAAAATCATCAAGGCGTCCTCTTCCACCACCGCCTTGATCTCGCTCGGTTTGGAGGCCGAACAGCAGGTAAGGGATAGCGCACAGGTCTCTCCAGGATCGAGGTAATACAGGAAGAGTTCTTTTCCATCCTCGTCCATCCTCAGGATTTTGACCGAGCCTTCAAGTACGAGCGGAACCGCTTTGATGAACTGTCCTGGCTCCATCAGGACCTTTCCTGCAGGCAAGGAAATCACTTGACCCGAGTTCAGGATGGCCTTCAGTAGATTGGGATCGGTGAAGTTGGGAAACGCTTCCCGAAGTTGTTCAACTGTCATTGTTTTGGGGTATTCACAAAAGTCGGTTTTCCTAGCAAGCAATGTAGTGATAAATCTCACTGGAGAAACCCCATGTATTTGCCTCAGCCAAATAACATTCCATTTTTTCCCAACCATTCATTCGCCAAAAAGGAAGTCAACCAGACCGCAAAGCCATTTTTACAAGGTCTCGTATCCTGGATTTTGCACTAAAGTTCCCGGCTCAGCCACCTGCAACTCATTCCTTGGTATTGGAAATATCTTTCTGAAATCTGGCATCCCCAGGACTGTCTCCGTCCTATCAAACCTCACCAAATCAAAAAAACGGTGACCTTCGAAAGCCAATTCAATCCTCCTCTCCTGAAGCAACGCATCGACAAAGGCATCCATGCTGGCCAAGGTCGCAATCGGGCTGATGCCAGCCCTCCCACGGATAGTGTTTATATCTGCAAGTCCGCTGTTCGGATTGCCTGAAAGCATCGCTGCAGCTTCTGCTCGAATTAGAACTATCTCTGCCAAGCGAAATATTTTGGTGTTGTTTGCATTGGTTCCGTCCGTATACTTCAGGGTCCGGTTGGCATTTCTCGAGAAGCCATAATAATTCGCACGTTGATCTCCTGTCTCCGTAGCCTGGATAAGATCTTCATCCAGGTTGTACTCGTCCCTCCCTATGGTGTAGTCATTGAAGGAACTCTGATCTTGGTCGTTAAACTCCAAGTCGAAAATCGTTTCATCCGTGATTTCGGTGGTATAGTACAGCTCATCCAAATCGTCCAAAAGGACAAATCCACCCTCCTCGATGATCTCATCGGCCGCGGCTTTCGCTACTTCATAGTCTTTCTGATACAGCGCGACCCGGGCTCTCAGGGCCAAGGCCGCGTAATAGTTCATTGTTCCCGGATCCATGGATTCGGAAAGGAGCGAAAGTGCCAAATCAAGATCTTCGTTGATCTGTGCATAGGTCTCCGCAACAGTACTTCTCGGAATTGCCGGAATCCGATTGAAATCGTTTTCCGGAATCGGCAACAACAGCAATGGAAGCCCAAATTCGGAACTTGGGATATAATGCTCTCCAAACACCCGCAGCAGATCAAAATATGCCAAGGCCCTCAAGGCATGGGCTTGCCCAAGTACATCCTCTTCATTGGCGAAATTGGGATCATCCAGCCCAGGAACACCCTCAATCAGCAAGTTGGCCGAATTGATCACCCGGTAAATCACCGGCCAGGATTCGGTCACAAATAGGTTGGTGAATGGAACCGTCCTCTGATCCACCTCGAGTTGGGAATCGTAAAAACCCTGAAAAATCGCATTGTCAGCGATCAAATCCATATTGAGAACATACTCCACTCCGTAGTAATAATCATCTCCCATAGTACTATATATCCCATTGAGAATGGCATTTGCCGAAGCTCCATCGACCAATGCCACACTTGATTCAAGGGCGTCCTGTGGCTCCTGCTCCAGCACGTTACAAGCACCCAATCCAAGTATCACCGCTAATATTGAAACTGTCTTTTTCATGATTTCTTAAGATTAAAGTCCAATGTTGAAGCCAATGGAAAAACTCTTAGTCTGCGGGTATGTACCGAAATCGGATCCCGCCGCCTGGGGATTTCTGGAATCCTGGTTTACTTCCGGATCCAAGCCCGTATAGCCGGTGAAGGTCAGGAGATTTTGTCCCTGGATATAGACACGGAATTTGCTTAGGCCTATCTTTTCTACCATTTCCTGCGAAAAATTATACCCCAAGGTCACGGTTTTCAACCTCAAAAATGACCCATCTTCCAGCCATCGGGTAGAAAATTCTCTCCAGTTGATGGAACTGAGTGAAGCTCGGGGAATTTCGGCCTGGTCTCCTGGCTCCATCCAGCGCTCATCGACCAGTTTGTGGTTGTTTCCGTCCGGCAGAGGAAAACCGGTGCCGATACGTGACCAGCCGAGGTTTTCGTAAGACGCACGACTGTGGTTGAATATTTTATTTCCCACCACAAACTGAAAGAACAAGCCCAAATCGAATCCTTTATAGCTCAGGTTATTGTTCCATCCACCAAAAAAATCAGGCTGTGAATTTCCCACAATTCGACGATCAGCGGAGTTGATGGCTCCGTCATCGTTGACGTCTACCCACTTCATATTTCCCGTTTCGGGATCTACCCCCTCGTGATCGATCAGGTAAAATGTGCCAATCGGATGGCCTTCGGAGAGAATATGGGAGTCATTGACAATCTGATCATCCACTTCCAATTCCAACACTTTATTCCTTACCTGAGAAATATTGAAAGAACTGTTCCAGCCCAGCGGGCCATCCAGTACTACTCCTCCCAGCGTCAGTTCAAATCCCCTGTTTTCTATTTTGCCGATGTTTTCGGTAACCGTGGTAAAACCCGAAATCCCTGGAATCAGACGGTTTAGAAGCAGATCGTCAGTAGTTTTTATGAAATAATCCGCCGAAAGCGTTATCCGGTCACCCCAGAATCCCATGTCTACTCCAAAGTCAAATTGTGCCGTCGTCTCCCAAGAGAGGTTGCTGTTGCTCAATTGAGTGGGAACCAAACCTGGAGTCTGGCGGTAGGCTGCCACGCCAAAAAGTCCCCTCGAAGCAAAATCCCCTATGCCGTCCTGATTTCCTGTGATCCCGTAAGATACCCTCAATTTCAAATCCGAAATCAGATCCTGTGACTGCATAAACTCCTCGTCACCCATTCGCCAGGCAAAAGATCCGGATGGGAAAAAACCAAAGCGAAAATTCTCACCAAACCGGGATGATCCATCGGCTCGTCCTGTGAATGTGAACAGATATTTGTATAAATAGGAATAGTTGACTCGCGCAAAATAGGAGGCCAAGCCCCAGTTGGTGCCGTTGGTGGACCCGGCTGTAACCTTGGAGGCCACAGCGAGATTGGTAAACTGATCATTGGGATAACCTTGTGCCGTGATATCAGCGAATTTTCTGTTTGATTCCTGATAAGACAACCCCACCACCGCAGTCAGGGAATGTTTTTCTTCAAAATCCCTGGTATAGGTCAGATAGCTTTCTGCCAACCATGTAAAATCTTGTGTTGAACCATAGGTTCCTTGGCCGTTGTAATCCGAATTTTGGGACTCGCGGGATATGATGGGAGTGTAGGATTCATCGTCCAAATTGGTATAGTCGATGGACATGGAGCCCCTGAGGGTCAACCCCTCTGACAAGGTTGCGTCGCCGTAAACTGTTCCCAGACTTCTTACCGTCCGCGTATATCGGTAGTACTCATTGGCTATCAGTACTGGATTGTCCAGCATCCACCAGCCAAAGTAGCTAAAAGGATCCGCGTAGCTTCCATCCTCTTCATAGACCGGCATCATGGGATCTCCGGCAATGGTATTGATCACCACACCGTAGAGTGAGTTGTCGTTGATGGTACGATCCTGTATGGTCCGGTTCAAGTTCAAATTAGTCCCGACCTTCAACCAACTTTTGACCTGAGTATCCAAATTTACTCTACCCGAAATCCGCTCAAAGCCAGTTCCCAACTGCACTCCTTCTTGATTGAAGTATGCCAAAGAGGTGTAGTATTGGGTATTCTCTGTCCCTCCCGATGCTGAAATATCATAGCTCTGAATGGGCGCACTTCTAAAAATGGCATCATACCAACGGGTATTTTGAAGATCTGGATCTTCCGGATCCATCCCCCAAACATCCGTGATATTATCGTACCCATAGCTCTCTCCTGCCCGGATATCCTGACGGATGGCGTCATTCATCAATTCCAGATATTCCCGAGAAGAATGCATTTCGATTTCGTTGGTGATGTTCTGGACCCCATAGAAGCCATTAACTTCTATTTTCGCCTCACCGGTCTTTCCCCTCTTGGTAGTAATCAGAACTACCCCGTTTGCTCCCCTGGAGCCGTAGATGGCCGTTGCGGACGCATCCTTCAGGATTTCTATAGATTCTATGTCACCGGGATTGATATCGGCCAGGGAATTGGTAGACTGGCCGCCCGAAAAAAGACCCGATAGATCCTCCGAAACAATAGGAATCCCATCAATGACATACAGAGGCTCGCTGGATGCCGAGAGGGAAGTATTCCCCCTGATTTGCATGGTAATACCGGCACCCGGCGTTCCCGAAGGCGAGGCGACAAATACGCCCGCGGCTCTGCCCTGCAAGGCATTGTCCAGAGAAGCCATGGGGAGTCTTGCGATTTCCTCCCCTTTTACCGATCCGACGGAGCCCGTGAGATCCCGTTTGTTGGTCGTGCCATAGCCTACCACCAAGATTTCCCCCAGGGTGGTCTCATCCACTTCCAGTACTATCTTGATGGATGTTTTGTTTCCGATCAGCACTTCTTGGGAGAGAAATCCGACAAAAGAAAACACCAAAATATCCTCTGGATTTCCTTCGATTGAAAAATTACCATCCACGTCAGTTATGGTACCCTTGTTCGGGTCGGACTTAAGGAACACGTTGACACCGGGCATCGGCAAATTGTCCTCTCCCGAGATCACAGTCCCCGTGACCGACTTGTCTTGTGCTTGAATCGCTCCTGAAAAAAGAAACCATCCAAGCAATACAGTAAGTAGCGTGAGTTTCATGCGACATCAATTGGTTTAGTTTATTAAAAAAGCCTATATGAACGCAATACAAAATAGTTTATTTTTTACACAAACCACTCATTATCAGGGCTAATACTTCAATTCTTCAACAAAAACAGGTCAAAGACACTTCCTTTTTGAATTCTATTTCGGTCAAAAAAATCCAGTTGAATACGAGGTTCCATTGATTGTAAAATGGAAAAATTCAAAAGAGAACTAGCTGAATTGTCCGAACAACAACTCCCGAGCGGGATTCCCAAATTGATGTTAAGATCCGCCAAAAACACCCTTTACCAACCGTTCTCCTTTATCCTAAGATCCACGGCAAAAACGCAATCAGAAAACTAGATCCTTTTCTCGATAAAATCCCTAATCGCCGACTCGATTGGCCGTATGTCCTCGCGGTCTTGCAGGGACAAATAAATATTTCCGCCTAGATCTGCCGGCATCTTCGCTCCCTCCTCCAATATGATCAGGACTTTGTCCCTCCCTTTGGCAGCGGTAAAAAAACCAGCCTCGAATACCACATTGTCCCTAGGCGCTGCTTTCATCTCATTTCCCTCCAACTGATCATCTTTTGTAAAAAGGAAAATCCCACCGCTGCACACTTTACTGGCCGTCTCAATTTCATCTATGATGATTCCAGCCGCGGCAAAATCAATCTCCCAGTTTCTGACCTTGATCCCAAGTCTATCCCTCAAGAAGGCGAGAACCGACATGGCCGTGTTGCGGGCTTTGCTGCTGTATCCGAGAAAAACATCAGACCTTTGGCTGATCTGGTCGTTCCAAATGCCAAATCGCTGAAGGAAGGCGGGACTTTCTACCCAGTCCGCAGTAGCATCGGTAGGGATATAGTGGATGGGGTGCCCAGCACCTGTCCAGGTTACCCCCCGGTCGGCCACACCCCGTTCGGCCATGATGAAAAGCGGCAAATTCAAGACTGTGGCAATGGCCCCTTCAATCTGTGCATACTCACTCACGATACGCATTTTTGCACCTTTTTCTTCCTCGATCTCCCACCTCGGAAAGGCGATGACCACAGCCCCAACACACCTACCCATAATTTCTATCAAGTTTTCAAAGGACCAAGAGAGGTAGGCAGCGGAGCCTTTGTGAAAAAACATCTCTGGCTCGAAGCCCTGATTTTCAATTTTCTTGATCACAGCTTTTTGGATCTCCAACCTTCGAGGATCCAAGATTTCCGGATTTACGAAACTGACAAATATTCTTCTTTTCCGATTCATGACTATTTGAGCTTGGGTCTAATAAGACATATCAGGATATGCTTAGGCCATTTCTCAATTTATCCAGCTCCGAGAAAATTTTCGTTCCCTCATCGGATGAAGACAGAGCTAGGCCCTTCAGCAAAATATCTAAATGCTCCAGTTCGGCTTTTTGGTTGGACGGGCTCCCCGCAATGGCCCAAAGCTCTTGGTATGACTTTTTCACCTTTTCGGCTTTGTTTTCGCTAAATGAAAGGATCAGCTCTGACAGCATCAAATTAGACTCGGCAGCATAGTCCCAGAAATCCTTTTTGGAACTTGTGGAAGAATTTACCGAGTTTTTGTACCTAGAAATGAGCTTTGCCAAGCTCAACTTTGCCTTCCCTTCGACAAAATCCAAGCCCTCCCCGGTCACCAGTTCGTGAATTCTACCCAATTGCAGGCAATTGTTAATCGCGTAGGAATCTGAAAAACCTTTGATTTTGGCGGCTTCAAAATACGCGCTCGCCGCATTGAGCAACGTCTCTGTAAAAAGCACCTGTTCTTTGGCTTTCAACAACATGAGTTTTCTTTTGTAAGCACTCCCCAGAAGACTATACCGCTCAGAAGTCTTTCCTATCGCCAGTAAGCCCTGTAGCTTTTGGATAATGTCGTCGATAGTGACGACCAAGTCTTCCAACTTCTCTCCACTTTGCAGCCGCTCAACTAGGTATTTTCCCGCAATGTTGCAATACTGTTCAATTGCTTTAAAACTAAAACCAGCTTTCTCGTTCAGAAACAATTGCTCGTAGGACTTCTTGCACTTCGCATAATCCCCCAACTTGGCATAGACATCCGCCTGGTATTCGAGAATTCTGTCACTCGAAAGGTTAGCCTGCTGAAATCCCTCCTCTAGCTCACTGAGCCGCTTCTTTGCAACCTCGGGTGTCACATTCTTGGACTCCAGCTGGAAGCGAAGATTATCCAATTCGATCTCCACTTCCTCTTTCAGAAAGAAGCTTTTTCCTGGGTTGCTGCCCGTCAATGGGCCATCGATCTTATAGAAAGGATCGCCGTAGCACTGATAGGCTCCCCAAGTGTTGGTACGGGCCTGATGGTTTTCGTAAACGTACTTTCTAGCCGACTTCACCGCTTCACCAAAAGCCGAGCCGCCAAGAAAGCACTCGTAAAATCTCTTACAGAAATCGAAGGCGGCACTATCGTCCACAGCCCAACCGGCCACGATGACGGCCTTCACGCCAATTTCGATAAGCTGGGTACCAATATTTGCCGCGAGCCTGTTTCTACTGTGGGTCATCTCCTCAGAGAAAGCATCTGTATGGCCCAGGTAACAACAGTTTACAAAAACAAACTCCGGTACTTTGCTCAACTGGGCGATATCACTTGGAGTTAGGAAATAACCGTCGCCAATCACCATCCCAGTCGGCTTCTTGGGGTCGGCATTGAATACACCGTGTCCTGCAAGGTGGATGATTCTGTAGTTTTGGGTAAAGAGCTTCAGGATAATTTGGGGTGCCGAACTGTTGATTAGCACTTCCGATGCGAAGCCCGCATCCTTCAGCTTTTCTGCCACATGGCTCGCCTCCCGCTCTGCTCCCTTTAGCTGGCTCATATAGCCTTTCAAGTCGGGATCGCCAACCACAAAGGCCCTCTTGTCTTGAACGGTGGTCGAAAGCCTTCGGAAATTGGTGGTCGCCAGCTGCCTGACCATCCCTGAGTGGATGCAAAGTGGCATGCCGTTCAGATCTTCCTGGAGCATCTCCCAAGGGAAGTTCGCAGTTCGTTTGTCGAGCACCCAGGTGATGTTGTTTTGGCGCTTGAGATCCTCTTTGAATTCAAAGGGGATCAATTGCTCAAACATGGTTTTCGCAATCTCGGGCTCGTATTGATTTCGACGCGTCATGTCCACAAGCAGACTTTCAATGTTTCTGACGTTGGTCAAAAGCGGGATTTCTTTTTCGCTTGCCCCGTTGGTAGCCAATGCCATGCGGATAGTTCTGCCAAAGCCCGTCTTGGAATCCTCGTCGATCGTCTCTTCCGTCACCTTGATACGTGTCCACCAGTCCGAAGTATTGTCATGCGGGATTCTTGACAAGCGTCCAATTTTCGGATTCAGCCAAAGATTGGGTACGCTGATGTTAAATTCCCGGCTTTCGTCCTGCTCGAGGTTTTTGACCGTCCTCAGTATGCCAAGCGCGCGATCTTGGTACAGTTCGATAATTTCGATTTCCTCGATGACCTTCACCTTGTTGTTGTAGGTCTTGCGAATATTTCGGTTGGCATCCTGAATACCCAAGATAATCGACCTGATGGATGTATCACTGGAAAAACCGCCATAGGATGTCGCCAAAGCGAGAATAGAGATGCCAAGCGTTTCGGTCTTTTTGGGAGTTTCATTTTCTTTTGGCTGGGTAGTATCGTCATCGCGGATATTGCGGATTGTAAGGTATCGCGCCACTCCCTTGGAAACGGTCACCATCATCTGAAATGGTGTCAGCTCGCCCGGGACGCCAAATCCGACCACTACTGTACCCTTGAATAACTTTTCCTCAGTAGTAATGTCCTTAGTCAAGACAATCTGATGAGTACCGACAGGTCCAGGATAGAGTCCCAGACTCAACAGCCTCGAAAGTTCTCCTCCGAGCTTACCATCAATGACTCGCTCCGTAGTCAAAATGGCGTCAAACTGGAAATGCCCTGCCAGCACCGGGTAGTCAGCATAGGTGAGATCTCCATGACAGACCTTGACTTGGATCGGAGCTTCGTGCTCCCGCTCCTCGCCCTCTCCACCGATACCCAGCAGCGTTGCCACGGTATTCTGCTCACTGATATCAAAAACCTCCTCTTCCTTGGCAGGAAAGCTTTTTTCATCACCCCGTCCAACAGGAAGTGCATTTTGGAGACGGCCCGTTTTACCCTGGGTCAGGATGTCCTCGATTGCCCCAAAGATTTTCTTTTCGGCGGAAAGCGATCCGTGGGTCACATTCGCGTAGTATAGGTGCTTAGACTCTACGATGCCTTTGGGTATGCCACTTTCCCAAGTCACACTTTCATCGCCACGGTTTGTTTGATAGAAATGGAGTTTTTCATCCTTGATTTCCAGATCACAAATCGTCGATTTTTTCTTGCGGCTTTGCCCGGCGATGTAATAGATATTTTCGTAACTGATCTTGCTTTCCTGCTGGAGGATCAGCTCTTGGTATTTGCCGAAAGCCTTCAGGTCGCTGTCATTTGGAATCGGCCAAGAATCGTCTCCCGAGGCTTTGCGCAGCTTTTCCCAAAACTTCCTGTCGGAAAAGTCATGCTTGCCCGACTTGTTGATCGGAAGCAGCGCGAGGATGCCGGGGAAATTGACAAAGACGCTCATCAAGTCCTTGGAAGTATTGGTAATGTCTATTTTGCCAAGTAGCTTGATGATTCCGTCCCTGCCGAAAAGGACGTACGGAATCCTGTATGAGCCACCCAAAGGTGAGCCAAGGAAGAGAATCTTGAATCCGGGTCGATCGTTCAGTTGCTTGTAAGTATCCGGATGATAAAGAATAAAATCCCGGATCAGCACCCCTCCCATGCTATGCCCAATCATCTTGATGGTTTGCCCGAGCTTCATCAGTTCGAGGATTTTGGTATTCAAAAGATTGGCATTGCCCTCCATTCCGAGCCTCCAGTCAAAGGGAAAGGCGACCACGTCGTAGTTTTTGCTTAAATACTCACCCAGCTTCGCATAGGAGGTTTTGATCAGTGAATCCGCCGAAATCCCATCAATATCGGAAGGACGCAAGTACTTCAAATCCCCGAGCAAAAACCGGGTATATTTTATCCAAAGCAAATCCTGGCTGTCTCGCAGGTTGGATCCCATGATACCTGGCAACAGAACCAAAATTGGCTTCTTGCCGCCGACGTCTGTACCTTTGTACACTCCCCCTTCCAGAAACAAGCCACCACGGTCTTGGCTCCTGTAGTCACCCCGGAGGAAAGTAATCCCGTCAGTTCTGATTTTGCCAACAAACTCCTCAGGGTTGCCAAACAAGGCTGCCTGAATCATCCTTCTGACTCTCGGCGTCTTGAAATATTTGATGTGGTCGATCTCGCCGGTTTCCTCCATATACAGGAAGACGTTGCCGGGCTTTCGCTTTGCGCCAAATTCCATACTGGCGGTATCCACTACCAAGTCGTTTTTGCCCCGGAAAAAGAACTTGCCCACGAGCACGACGAGGCTCTTCAGCGAAACACTCAATTCACTGCTGCCAGCCACCACAATCAGCTTGGAATCAACCTCCATAGCAGTGGCTTGGTAATTGAGGACCTTGATAAATGGCGACTCGGGATTCATGGATTCCAGCCCTGGAAGTACGGCGACATCGTCTTTGGTCTCGATCGACGCCAAGACCAACTCCTTCATCGTAGCGAATATCGGATTGGAAACGCTGCCGATGGCAGTGCCCAATAGATTGATAATCACGTTGAGAAACATATCCAAGCGCTTAGAAGCAAGCGTGGTACCGTTCGCGGGACAGGCCACCCGGACGACGCGATCGACCGTGATCTTTTTCTTGGAGATCAGGTCAGCGATTTTTTGGATCGTATTGAGATCTCCTTCCCGGTCATTGTCTTTGAGGACTTTCTTTTCCGTATCTCCGAAGCCCGCTGCATGGGAAGCAAACCGTGCGAACAAATCCCCCACCAAGCCTCCGCGGGAGTGCGTTACCAGATCGAGTGTAATACCAGCAGGCAGTATTTCCAGCCCTGCGAGCAAATTTTCCAAAGGACTGCAGGTCAGCGTGCGATGCTGCAGAGCCAACAGGTTATTTTTGCCATAGAATTCGACCATCGCCTTCCACTCCGGCGTATCTTTCATCTCAGCAAAAGACCCCAAAGTGGAAGAGCCTGTTCCGTGGATGAAAAAAAGGCACTTTTTATCCAAGTCCACTTTTGAAAAATCGGCCAAGCCCAAATCAAAATCCTCACTGACGGAGAGCACTACCGCCGCCCCATCGTCTTCAAAGGTTTTTCCGGCATATTTCAACGCCGAATTTTCTGCCTTTGTCGCAAGCTGCCGAATACCCGGACGGATCACCTGGTTTTTCACGAAAACCTTGGCCGCTTTGATGACTACAGACTGGACCAAGCTCCTATCCTGCTCGTCGGTCTCGATCTGTCCCGATAGATATACTTCGTCTCCATCCCCACCCCGCTTAAGTTCCTTGGCGAAAATCTGCTTGATGGATTCGGCATCTCCGAGCCATACCGAGTTGTCCTCAAAATTCAACTCCAATACTTCGTCATCCCCGAGCTCGACGATTTGTTCTGGTACATCGCTGCGAGTTGAGCTTTCGACTGTGAATATCCTGCTGATGTTGTAGTAGCCCATCGCCTGGTCTTCGGCTTGGGAAATTTCCTTGGGCAGTTCTTGGCCTCTAAGCCTGATCTTGAAAGTTGACATGATGTAAGAGATTCTTAAAAACGGTGGAAAAAACACTGAGCCTGCCAGCCAAACTAAAAATCCTCTCCGCTCACAGGCCGATAAGTGAAAGATTCACAAACAATTAAATCTATAAAGTTATTCGGTCGGATGCAATATGAAAATTGGGAGTTTTCAGCCTTCGCAATGCTGAAATTCTGCTCCTTTTCAAAAAATTAAAATAAGTTCTTAACCCCTAGAGGCAAGGCCATGCAGAAACGGATTTCTAATACCTTTTCTCCAAAAAACCATCAACTAAAAATCCTGGCGCACTCCAAATCTACCCTCGCCAATAAAACTACTGGCTCAGAAACACCCGGCTTGCATTCCCTTTCAACTTCACCGCGCCTGAAACCAGGTCAGCTTCCCCCAACCCAAAAATTGTGGTATCAAATCCCTCGGGAATCGGCACTTCTATTTCCTCCTTGCCCAAGTTGTGGACTATATAGGCCTGCTGGCTGCCCAGGCGTCTAAAATAGACCATCGCTGACTTAGGCAATTCACCTTTAGGTAGATCCAAGCTTCCGATAGCAAGGGCGGGATGGGAATTGCGCAGTGCAATCAGGCTCTTGTAATGATGGAAATAGCTATTGGGATCTTTTCGTTGCAGCTCAAGCGGCGTGACGGTCGAATCCGTGCTGTACTTAGCCTTTATCCATTGCGTGCGCCCCTTGTCCTTAGTCTTCTCATCCCACAAAAATGGCTCACGAATGTGCTCATCCGGCTTCAATCCCAGCATACCAATCTCTTCCCCATAGTATAAATAAGGCGCGCCGGGCATGGTCAGCAGAACGGCAATTGCCTGCTTATACTTGGCCGGGTCAGAACCCAGCTCGTTGAGAAGGCGAGGCTGGTCATGGTTGGATGAGATAGTTGCGTCGATAAACGTTGGCGTTACCCCCTGGTAATAATCCAAGAGCTCCTTCTGCATACGGGGTAGCAGCATCCCCTCCCCCTCGTTCATGGCTTTGATCAAAGTGTAGTGAAAGTCAAAGTTGAACAAAGCGGGCAAGCCTGGCAGGTAAGGTGCAACGATTTCCTTTTTGTCATACACCTCTCCTACAAGATAGATATCAGGCTTGATGGATTCCATCTGTGCGCGAAATTCACCCCAAAACTCATGGTTGTCCAAGGGCCTGTCATCCGGAAAAATATGCTTGGCCGCATCCAGTCTAAAACCGTCGACCCCCACTTCCTCCAGCCAAAATCTCCCTATTCCATAGATTTCCTCCCGTACCTTTGGATTGTCAAAATTCAAATCCGGCATTCCTCCCCAGAAAAATCCATAGTAGAAATCCTCTCCTGCACCCGGATCATGCCATTGACGAATGTTGTCCGAATCGAGCGTCACGGTTTTCTTGTCCAAAAAATCGGCAATAGTGTCCTTCTGGGCCCATACGTAGTAATCCCGATAGGGATTTTCCGGACCGGTCTTAGCTTCGAGAAACCAAGGGTGCTCGTTGCTGGTGTGGTTGATGATCAGGTCGATCACGATCTTGATGTCCCGCTTGTGTGCCTCAGAGACGAGATTTTTGAAATCCTCCATCGTCCCATAGTCTGGATGCACCGCCTTGTAGTCGGTGACGTCGTATTTGTGATAGGTCGGCGAAGGCATAATCGGCATAAACCATATCGCATTGGCTCCCAGCTCCTTTACATAATCCAGCTTCTGTGTCACTCCATTAAAATCCCCGATGCTGTCCCCATTGGAGTCATGGAAGGACTGGACAAAAATCTCGTACGTTATGCCGGCGTTTGGCCAATAATTTTTGACTTCTGGCATTGACTGTGTTGATTCGCTACAGGATGAACTAAAGGCAGTAGTCAAAATAGATAGGATCAAAAGGGATTTTTTCATAATACTTACATTACTAACAAGCTACGGCAATTCTTCCTAAACTCCGCCTTGTACGGCTACTCGAGGTGACAACTAAGCTTCTTTGCTCACCCAAGCCCACAAAAAAAGTCACCCTTTTCAGGTGACTTTCTTCTTCATCGCATCTAGGATTAGTTTCTGCCAATCGCATTCAGCATGTCAAAGGCGAGCTCGAGACGCTTCACAAAGTTCTCTTCACCCTTTCTCAGCCAGTTGCGTGGATCGTAATATTTCTTGTTTGGACTGTCAGCGCCTTCTGGATTACCGAGCTGGCTCTGCAGATAGCCTTCATTTTTCTTATAGAAATTAAGAATTCCTTCCCACATCGCCCACTGCATATCAGTATCGATATTCATCTTGATCGAACCGTAGGAATTGGCTTCACGGATTTCTTCAACGGACGAACCGGACCCGCCATGGAACACGAAGTTCAAAGGTTTCCCATTTGTACCATAATTTGCGTTGATGTAGTCTTGGGAGTTTTTCAGGATGATGGGTTTCAGGCTGACGTTGCCCGGCTTGTAAACGCCGTGCACGTTGCCAAATGCCGCAGCTATCGTGAAAAGATCGCCAATCTTCTTCAAGTGCTCATAGGCATAGGCCACCTCTTCAGGCTGAGTGTACAGGCGAGAAGAATCCACGTCGGAATTGTCAACTCCATCTTCTTCGCCACCGGTCACTCCAAGCTCGATTTCGATCGCCATCTGAAGCTTGGTAAACTCAGCGAAGTATTTGGAAGAGATTTCGACGTTTTCGTGCAGCGGCTCTTCGGAGAGATCCAGCATGTGGGAGCTGAAAAGCGGCTTTTTGTAGGCGGCATAGTAAGCTTTGCCAGCTTCAAGCAATCCGTCTATCCAAGGCAAAAGCTTCAATGCCGCGTGGTCGGTATGCAAAATCACCGGAACGCCATAGGCTTCGGCCATTTGGTGCACATGTTGCGCGCCGGAGATACCTCCAGCGATGCTAGCCTGTTGTTTGTCATTGGGAAGGCTTTTTCCCGCAAAAAACTGTGCTCCGCCGTTTGAAAACTGAATTATGACAGGAGAATTTACCTTTTTGGCTGTTTCCAATACCGCATTGACGGAATTGGTCCCGATCACGTTGACCGCAGGATAGGCAAATTCGTTTTCCTTTGCGTAAGCATAAAGGTCTTTAAGCTCTTCCCCGTATTTTACTCCAGGCTTGAATTTCATAGTGTTTTAGGTTTGATTTTTTCTTCTGAGAAGCACCAATAGGCCTTCTCTCGACATGGAAAGCACCAAAGATAGAAATCCCAGCCTGATTTCTTCCAAAGTCAAAGTCTAAAATGTTGTATGGGGCTTGGCTTTCCGCTTTCCTAGGGGGATTGTGGAACACGTCAGCCGCTCGGTAAGGATGAAAGTTAGATTGTATTCATGATTGACTGAAGGTGGCCTCCTTGGCATTTGCGATCAAAAAACCAGGCTCCTACGCCAACTTGCCACCCGCCAAAAACAAAAAAGTTCATAGCCCCTTGGACTATGAACTAAAGTCGGTCCGATGCTAACCGGTGGAGTTGAACTTAGAAAAAACCGGCCTGCAATAGTCCGAGAATCCTATTTTCAAGATGCAAAGACCTTAGGCGATCTTTACATTCACTGCATTCATCCCTTTTTTGCCACGTTCAGTATCATAAGAAACTGTGTCGCCTTCACGGATCTTGTCGATCAGGCCGCTTACGTGTACAAAAATCTCCTCCTTTGAGGAATTGTCAACTATGAAGCCAAATCCCTTGGCCTCGTTGAAGAATTTTACTGTTCCAGTATTCATTGGTAAAATTTGAAATTATTAATTGGCTATTCGCCGCCTCAAAGCTAAGAGTATAAAAAGTATAAAACTGATTTTCAGCGATTTTTATAAGCTTTTTTTGAAAAAAGCCTGTTTTTCGACTGATATCCATGCTTGTGCGACTAAAATTTAAAAGAATACAGAGCCTAATATCTCCAAAGTTAGGCGAACAAGCCCCTGTTAAACACCCCTTTCAGCGCTCTTAGAGAGATTGATCCAGACCACCCTTGGCAATCCCGCTTCGAAAAAAAAACAAATTTATTTGCAACCGAACGGTTTCTTGTTTTAAATTAGCAACCGAATGGTTTCCTAATCTATTGTTTTTGGGAAGCCATATTTTGAAACCGGAATTTCACTATGCTCAGGAGAGACATTTTCCAGGCTCTAGCCGATCCAACAAGACGCGCCATTATACTATTGTTGGCGACCCAGCCGATGACGCCAAACGCGATTGCAGATCATTTTGACATCACCAGACAGGCGGTTTCCAAGCATATCCGTCTGATGACCGAATGCGAACTTTTAAGCCAAAACCAAAAAGGCAGGGAAATCTACTACCACCTGCAAACCGAAAAAATGGAAGAAATAGAAAAGTGGCTCGACCAATTCCGGGAATTGGTAGCCAAACGTTTTGAACAATTAGACCAAGTATTAGCAACGTTAAAACAGAAAAAAAATGAAAAAGACAGCCTTATTTGACTTTCTGGTAGACAAGGAAAACCAGAAAATCACCGTAAAAAGAAGCTTTGATGCCCCATTGGGGCTAGTATGGACAGCATGGACAGATCATGAAATACTCGATCTTTGGTGGGCTCCCAAGCCTTGGCGGACAGAAACCAAATCCTTCGACTTCAGGGAAGGGGGCCGCTGGCACTATGCCATGGTCAGTCCTCAGGGAGAGCGGCATTGGTGTCTTTTTGATTTCAAAAAAATCGTAACTCAAAAGAGCTTTTCCGGTCAGGATGCCTTTTGCGACGAAAATGCGGTAGCCAACGACTCGAAACCCATCGTCAGCTGGTTTAACCAGTTTGCCGGGACTGAAAATGATACGACTCTCGTGGAAATAGAGCTAGAGTTCAATAGCCTCGAGGATTTGGAATCACTTATCCAAATGGGTTTCAAAGAAGGTTTTACCATGGGTTTGGAAAATCTCGACGAATACCTCAAAACCCAAAGCTAAACAGAAGGAAAAATGGAAGAAAACGATCGCATCGTCAGCTTGTTCGAAAAACTATACATTGGGGAGTCCTGGATTGACGTTCCAGTCCGGTGCACCCTCATTCGCGTTTCGGCAGCCGATGCGGGCAGACGCCCCCTCTCCAACTGCAACACGATCTGGGAGATCGTGAACCATCTCATCGAGTGGAAAGTCAACGTCATGAAAAGGCTGCAGGGCAAGGTTCTCGAAACTCCAGCCAACAACTACATCTACCCCGTGACTGACACCAGCGAAACGGCCTGGCAGGAAACACTTCTTCGATTTGATACCGTGCACAGGCAGTGGATTGACTTTTTGAAGAAAATAGACATCTCTTCCTACGAGCGGATCTATCCACCTAACCAAATGAGCTATTATGAGCACATCATGGGGATATTGCAACATGAGGCTTATCATTTGGGCCAAATTGTGATCTTGGCCAAGCCTTTATAGAAGCTATTCCATTTGGGTTCCGACCGACCACACGTTTCCGTTGTAGTCCCGGAACATTCCCCGCAGATCGGGATCTCCTTTTTGCACTGGCTCCTGCATTCCCTCGCAGCCCAGCTTGATCGCGCGGTCGTAGACTTCTTGGGCATCGGGCACGTAAAAGTGCAGCAAGAAACTATTGGCTGGATACTCTGCAGTCGCTTCGCTTACCATGATCACGGAGTCGTCCAGCCGAAGCTCCAGATGCATGATTCTTCCGTCTGGCATTTCATATTTCCGGAGCTCGACTGCCCCAAACAAGTCTTGGAGAAGCCGAACAAACCTCGGCGCGTCATTGACAATGAAATAGGGAGAAAGGGAATTGTACCCGCTGGGCTTGAATTCTTTCATGATCGGTCGTATTTAAATTAAGTTTTATGTATATCCGCTTTTATGCCAGTAGTGGACTTTATCTATCCAAAAGATC
>CAZTJM010000017.1:0-49631 GCA_964613865.1 uncultured Limnohabitans sp.
TAGCGGTTCGCGGGACTCTGAACTGTCAAAAACACTTCCATCATCCAGTCTTCCAGTGTAGTGCACCTTGACGGCATCTCCTTTCTTTGCTTGCATGAGTTTTAATTTAGTGAAATACAAAGGTAGGGATAATTAATTGTTCACCCAATCGGACAAAACTGTCCGAAAACAGTATATATTCGTACAATTTCGTACACTTTTTTGTTAAAATTACCGCTCAAGTGCTTCAATTGTACTTGGCATCATTTTCCCAATACCCTGCAAAACAATTGACCATGGAAGCTCAGACACTAGGCAAAATACTGATCATCGACGACAACGAGGACTTGCTTTTCGCCGCCAAAATGCTTTTGAAAAAGCACGCCAAGGAAGTAGTAATTGAAAAAGACCCCCGACGAATCCCCTTTTTGATCAACAATAACAGTTTTGATGTCATTCTCCTGGACATGAACTTCCGTGAGGACACCACCTCAGGCAAGGAAGGATTCTACTGGCTCAGCCAAATCAAGGAAATTGACCCCAAGGCGGTAGTGATCCTGATCACGGCCTTTGGGGATGTGGAAATGGCCGTGCAAGCCCTCAAAGAGGGAGCTACTGACTTTATCCTCAAGCCTTGGCAAAATGAAAAGCTCATCGCCACTCTCTCGGCAGCGATCAAGCTCAAAGAGAGCTACAATGAGGTGGACAAGCTGCAAAAAAAACAAAAACAGCTGCAGACCGATCTCAAAAAGCCATACGCGGACATCATCGGTGCATCGGCGTCGATGAAAAACATCTTTTCCATCATCGACAAAGTAGCCCAAACCGATGCCAACGTATTGATTCTGGGAGAAAACGGAACCGGCAAGGAACTGATCGCAAGGGCCATACATGAACGTTCCCTCCGAAAAGACGAAATCTTCGTCGGCGTGGACATGGGTGCGATTACGGAGACGCTTTTCGAATCAGAGCTCTTTGGGCATAAGCGCGGCGCTTTTACCGATGCCAAAGACGATCGGGCAGGCCGGTTTGAAATCGCCGACAAGGGCACGCTTTTCCTGGATGAAATTGGCAACCTGTCGATGCCACTCCAGTCCAAGCTTCTGACTGTCCTACAGCGAAGAGAAGTGACCCGAATCGGCACGAACAAGGCTATCCCAGTGGACATCCGCCTGATCTGTGCCACCAACATGCACGTGCATGAGATGGTGATGGAAAACACCTTCCGCCAGGATTTGCTTTATAGGATCAATACCGTGGAGATCTTCCTTCCTCCGCTTCGCGAAAGACAGGACGACATCCCTACACTAGCCAACTATTTCCTGAAAAACTATTCGCAGAAGTACCGCAAAAACTTTGTCGGCTTCAAACCAGCCGCGATGGAGTTGCTTCAACGCTACCAATGGCCGGGCAACATCCGAGAACTTCAGCATGCCATCGAACGGGCCATCATCATGGCCGAAGGCGATGAACTGGACACAAGGGACTTCTTTTTCCTTTCCGCAAAGCCAGCCTCCGACAAAGCCCCGACCTCCATCACCCTCAATCTCGACGACATGGAGCGCAGTACCATACAGCGCGCCATCGACAAGAACGGCGGGAATATCTCCAAGGCAGCCAAGGAGCTGGGACTAACCCGCGCCTCCCTCTACCGAAGACTGGAAAAATATGGATTATAGAGTTGGCTTGCTGGGCCGCATTGCGCTGGTCGCGGCCTCGCTGTTTCTACTAGCCTACGCCATCATCGATGATTGGGGAGTCTTTATGATTTCCCTGTTTTTAATTTTCGTGGTATTCCAGATCATCTTTTTGGTGAGATATTCGGAAAGTTCCTTCAAGAAAGTCCGGCTTTTCCTGGACAACATCAAACAGGACAAGTATTCCCAGCTCTATCCCGTCAAGTTTGACGGTACGGAGACGGACGACCTCCATATTGAGTTCAACGCGATCTTGGCGAAGCTCAAGGAGGACCAGGCAGAAAAAGAGGCCAACTACCAGTACTTTCGCTCGGTCTTCAAGCACCTGAGTATCGGCCTGATCACCTTTGGGGAGGATGGGGAAATCCAAATCCTCAACGTCGCCGCCAAGCGAATCCTAAACATCGATGACCTCAAGAACATCTCGGACATTGAGAGCATCAACAAGGAACTCCACCTTGCGGTACAAAACCTCCGGACGGGCGGCTCCGAACTGATCAAGATCGCCCATCCGGACGGCATCATGCAGCTATCCGTCTATGTGATCGAACTCCTGATGCGGGGGGAAAAATTCAAACTTGTATCCCTCCAGAATATCCAATCAGAACTCGAGGAAAAGGAAATGGAAGCCTGGCAAAACCTGGTCAAGATCCTCACCCACGAAATCATGAACTCCATCGCGCCGATCTCCTCACTTGCAGGCACGCTCAAGGCCGACATAGAACACAAAATCGAGAACAACGAACGGGCCACAGAGGAAGAGCTCGAAGACTTCCTCATGGGCATGAGTACGATCGAAAAACGTAGCGAGGGTCTGATCAATTTTGTCTCCGACTTCCGCAGTCTGGCCCATATTCCCACTCCGAAATTCACCAGTATCGGAATAGCCAAGCTTTTTGAACATCTGGAGATCCTACTGCAGCACCAGCTGGAGTCTGGGGGAATCACGCTGAAAAAGGAGCTCAACCCCAGGGAACTTATCCTATTTGGCGATCAAAACCTTATCGAACAAGTCCTGATCAACCTCCTTCAAAATGCCATCCAAGCCTTGGAAGACGCAGACGAAAAGACAATCACCCTGAAAGCTTTCATCGATGAGGCCGGAAAAATCATCTTGGAGGTGTGCGATACCGGAAAAGGAATAGAAGAAGAAGCCTTGGGGAAGATCTTCATCCCCTTCTTCACCACCAAAAAGAAAGGCTCCGGCATCGGGCTCAGTCTTTCCAAGCAGATCATGCGCCGACACAAGGGAAACATCCAGGTTCGCTCCAAGCTCGGGGAAGGCACAACATTCAAATTGATCTTCAATGGATAAGATTCATGACTACTTCGGAATGGTTCCGAGAAATTCCCCTTTCCTGTAATGAAAAATCAATGGCACACGTCTTGTCGAAGAAAGGCCGAAGATCCGACAAAAGTTGGAAGGCTAAGAAAATAGATCGACGACGACATGAGCGCTACCCCCCGCAAGTACTTTCATTGCTATGCCACAGCCAATGATTCATTTTTCTACTTCAAGGATCTGCGAAATCTAAAAAGGATCAAAAACCTTGATCCGGGAGTTGACCAAGTATTTTTGTTTCTGGCGATCAGCAATGTTGGCAAGTCAAATCCCATAGACCGACTTTTTGTAAAAATGGCACAGGCCATGTTCAAAGACCATCCTACCATCACACTCGTGGAAGTTTTCCGCAAATCCAATATTGGCCGGGACTTCAGCTCCTATCAAATGCTCTTGGACAAAGTCAGACCCTTGGCCACAGCCAGTGATTACATCCTGTTCCAAAACCGAAGCGGCTACGGTCCTTTTCGCACAGAGTGGTACAAGAGATTCGTGACGCAATTCGAAAGATTTGGGGATGTAGCAATATGTGGGTGTACGATCAACTTTCTGGATCACCCGTCCAGGAGTTTGAAAGATGATTTACCCCATATTCAAACCTATTCCTTTCTGTCCACCCTATTTTTCATGAACATGCTTGGAGCGGCTTTCCCGGGTGCAAAGGAGACGGACAGGTGTGACATTATCACCAAGGGCGAGATTGGCCTAAGCCAGTTCTTTTTGGAAAGAGGATACAAGATCACCTGCATTGAGTGGCCAGACTTGGCGATCTGCAATCGATCCCAGTCTCCTAGCACGATTGATGTCAAAAAAAGCGTCACGGCGAAGCATTGCTTTTATCATAGAAGATTTTCCAAAAGGAAATTGCTCCTACGGAATCTTATCCGATGATCTCAGTCGCCAAGGTATCCTGCCTAACTAATAGGCCACGCGCTGAGAGTTCACGTCCCAATGACTTAGGCCTCTGATTGCCCCTGTCGTAATACCCCATTGAGAATGTCGGGATTGGTGTCGCTTGCTTGCATTTGAGGGTTCTAATTTTGGTCAAACGAATCAACAAAAGCTATGAAACCATCCAAATCCACTGTTATTATCTACTGGGCCGCCACGACCTTTATCTTCCTTTTTGAGGGTGTGATGCCCGCTCTCTACTCTCAGTCTGAGCTCGGCAAGGAAGGCGTCCGCCATCTGGGCTATCCCGACTACTTTGGCCTAGCACTGGTCGTATTCAAGATTGCAGGATCTGTTCTTATCATGATCCCTAGCCTTCCCAAGCGGGTCAAAGAGTGGGTATATGCCGGTTTTGCTTTTGACTTCATCTTCGCCTGCATTAGCCACTGGGTGGTCGATGGCATGGGATTTCAAACCGTTATGCCCCTGATCATCTTGGCAATCCTGATGCTTTCCTACACCTACTACCATCGCGTCTACGGAGAAAGGGCTCTTAATCTAGGCTGAGCCGGAAAAACAGCCCTTACCCTATTTCCCATACTTCACGCCTGCCTCGATAGCGACGGGAAGGTCATTTTCCCGCGGAGGAATCGGGCAGGAATAGCGGTCGCTATAGGCACAGTAGGGATTGTAAGCGCGGTTGAAATCCAGCACAATCGTGTCGCCTTCCGGAATCTCCACATCCATGTATCGGCCACCACCATAGGTCTCCTTCCCGTTGCTCTGATCTGTGAAGGGTAGAAAAAGTGAATTCTCATAGCCTGGGGTGATCACCTTTGCGGTGCTTTTGTACAGGGTCAGCTGATACTCCTGCCCGTGCAGCGTAAATGTCGCCACGGCATAGCGCTCATAGTCCCGCAGCCTGTTGTCACTGGTCTGGAAGGTATAGAGGGCCTTTTCCGGAAGCTTTTGAAACTTCGCCGTCACCCGATAGCGCTCATCGACGGAGAAGAAAGGAAGCCCGTCAAATCCGTTGACTTTTTCTGGGGGCAAAGGAGAGGTACTCGGATCGGCATAGCTATGGTTGAGCTTTTTCTGGAACTGCTTGATTTCCCGCTTATGGGATTGGGCCAAAAGCGGTAGGCTTGCCGTGGCCAAAAAGACGGCCAACAAAAGGATCTTTTTCATAGGATAAAATTAGTTGTCCGGAAGATATGAAAAAGATAGTTTCACACAATTGATCTATTGCTCGCCTAGCAGCATCTTTGTCCAAACCGCAGAGCAAGCCGACTTGATTTTCAAAAAGAAAGGCTTCCAAAAACGCCATTTTGACTAACTTCAGGGGCATAACAAAGGGAATTTCCTTCTCCGCTTTTTTTTCCATCCACCCCTAGCCCCAGCTTTCATGGACATGATCTCCCACCTCCGCGCCCAAACCGAAGACGCCCACGAATGGGCACTGCGTCTCTGCTCCGATATCCCGGGTGAAAAATGGGACCACATTCCCCAAAATCTCGACACCAACATCACCTGGCAGATTGGCCATTTGATGCTGAGCTACTACTTCCACACGGTCTTGGTCATCAGAGGCCATCAGCCAGATCTATTGGGCAAGCTTCCGATGAAGGAATACAGCGAACTCTTCACCACTGCCCCTCCGGCAAAATCGGTAGGGAAAGTCCGAAAAGCAGATTTGCTACCTCAGCTCCGAGCGGTGCAGGAAAAGTCCCTGGAAATCATCGGCTCTCTTTCCGAAAAGGAACTGGGCGATGCCCTCGAAAAGACCGGAATCAACCATCCCATCGCCAAGACCAAATACGAAGCCATCAACTGGAACATCAAGCACACCCTCTGGCATTGCGGGCAGCTGGCCATCCTGAGAAGGATCTTGGACAGTCGCTACGACTTCATCCTTAGGCCAGAATGAAACTGCATATCAATGGCCTTTAGCACCGCATCCACTCACACCATCAAATCCAACTTCTCCTTTGCCGAAAGCTTTTTGAACCTCAGAACCGCAAGCAGGGAGATAACGCCCAATACAGCCATCACCCAATACACCCAAAGCGGCACGGGAACTGGATCGCCCTTGGCGTAGGAATGTAGACCGGAAAGGTAGTAGTTGACCCCAAAGGAAGTCATCACGATGGAGGAAAAGCCCCAAAGACTGGCAAGGTTGTATACAATGGCCGAGCGCGTCGCGGGCACGAGACGGAGATGCAGAATGATGGCATACACCAGCACAGAGATCAGCGCCCAAGTCTCCTTGGGATCCCAGGCCCAGTAGCGACCCCAGCTTTCGTTGGCCCAAACTCCACCCAGAAAAGTCCCGATAGCCAGCAGGAAAAGTCCAATCGTGATCGAGAGCTCGTTGACGGCGATGAGCTCCTTTTGCGCTCGCCACCAAGAAGCCTGGGGACTTGCCGGCTTCGAAATCAGCAAAATGAGGCTCAGCAGACCGATGATGGCCGAAAGCCCCAGCGGCGCATAGCTGCTCACGATGATGGCGACGTGGATCTTTAGCCAGTAGGAGTTCAGCACCGGCATGAGGTTGGTGATCTCGGGATTGAGCCAGTCGAGAAAACTCACGAAAAGCAAAGTCCCCGAGAAAAGCAGGGCCAAGGGAATGGTGAATCGGGACTTGGCCGAAAAGACCAGACCGGACACCAACACGCCCCAAGCTACAAAAACGAGCATTTCAAAACCGTCGCTCCAAGGTGGATGCTTGGCGATAAACCAGCGCAAAAGCAGGTGGATCGTAAAAGCCAGCCATCCCAACCAGGCCAGCACCGCGCCTACTTTCCAGGAAATGGACAGCACCTTGCTCTGACGAAAAAGCATCGCAATTCCCAGCCCCAGCATGACTAGCCCGAGTAGCCAAAACAATCCAAAAAGCCGGTTGCCCAAGTTGATTTTGGTATAAAGCAGCTCCGCATCGATCTCCAGCTCCCCGGGATAGACCTCTTCCCCAGCCTTTCGCTGATACAGATCAATATAGCCCAGCGTCTCGTCTGCCTCTGTCCAATCTCCTGACTCCAAACCATTCGCCACGGCGCGCAGGTACATGGGGCCGATGTTTTTCACAAAAACCCCATCCTCCTCATCAAATCCCTCCGCAAACTGCTGTCCGGTGTACCAGGTATTGTTGTCGTCCAGGCGATTGGGATAGAGCTTGAGAAAGTCACCGATCAGCAGCCCGTAGAAAATATTGAAGCGCTCGTCCACCTTGAGCAGCTCATTGTGCCCCTCGTTGCGCTGAGAGGGCTTCAGCTGGTTGGCTTCCTCCACTTGGGCGGTGAGCTTGTAGGCTCCCTCCTCGCCCACAAAGTCCGCAAAACTCAGGTAGTCACTCGGTTCTTTTCCCAAAACCCCAAAGATTTCAAACCCCTTTCGGGCATCCACCTTGATCAGCGGCACGCGAGTCCATAGCTCGGGATTCATCTGCGCGGCTAGCAAAAACTGCTCTGGACTCAGATTGAATTTGCCCATGGGCAGATCCAGCTCCACGCGTGACTTGCCGTGGATTTTCCGTACGATTTCATTGGCGAGCGTATTCAGCGGCTTCATGCGCCCATCCAGATCCTGCACGATCAGACGACCGTAGGCAGCGGCTTTTTCCTCCGGAACGAAGCGCGGCAGGCTGTCTTGGGCAAAAAGCCCCAGGCTTTGCAGGAAAAGGATCGCTGCTATAGCGGCCGTTTTGTTGATTTTCCCCAGACGGGAAAGGATCAGCTGGAAGCGGCTTCCCCGCGCAAAAAGCGTCCAAAACATGCCCAGCGCCAAGAGCGTGTAGCCCAAATAGGTGATGTAGGTTCCCGGCCGGTCTTGGTTGATCGAGAGGACGGTGCCGCGCTCGTCGGAGTCGTAGGAGGACTGATAAAAACGGTAGCCCCCATAGTCCAGGACATTGTTCATGAAAATCCGATACGGCCAAGGCTCCGCGTCCCCATCCTCCACCATCACCTCGCTGGCGTAGCTGGAGGGACTGCTCGAACCCGGATAGCGCTCCAGTTGAAAGTCGTTCAAATAAAGCGAGAAAGGCAAAGTCTGTGCCTTTGGCCCGTAGGTGAAGCGGTAGCTTTCTCCCTCAAAATCAAAACTAACCCAGTCCGAATTCCGGTTGACTTTGAGGAAATAGCCGGTTTTCAAAACCTTCTCCGACTCGTCCAAGACTGATACTTTCACCCCGTCGAGAAAGTCTTTGGCCACCTTTTCATCGGGTTCCGCCACGAGGATCTTGCTGACGTTTTCCCGAATCGATCGGACGACCAAAGCCCCCGACTCCCACTGGTAAAGTGTGCGCTGCTTCAGCGGAGCGATCACAAGGGAATCTTGGTTGCCCATCTGCTGCGTGGCCATCTCCATGAGCTGGAGCGGAAAAGCGGACCGCAGCTGCCAAGTGCTGTCGGTGGGAATGAGCTGGATCTGCGCTTCGGGATGCGCTGAGGTACTGATGAGCAGTTCGCCGACTTTCAGATTTTGGCCTTTTTTCAGGGTAAAATCCTGCCGGTTTCCCTGATCCAAGACCGACACCTCGATAAGGGTCTCCTCGCCCGGCCCATAGTCCTCCCTGGCTCCCTTGATGTAGTCCTCGGCTTTGAGGTAAAACTTCTTCCCCGCCAACCCCATCGGATAGGCTTTTGGCTCAAAAACCTTTGGGATAAACTCTTGGTGGCTGAGCGCGAAAGCACCCGTTGCGTCAGCGAGCTGCAGGTAGTTTTCAGCGGTATAAAAGGTACTTTGGGACTGTCCCTCGCGGATGTGGATCACGCCCTCCCGGCTAAAAAAGCGCGTCACCCCGGCTCCGACCACGATGATGACAAAGGCAACGTGAAAGAGCCCCAGCGCAAACTTTTCCTTGGAAAAGAGCCGGTAGCTTTTGATGTGAAAGAGGAAATTCACCGCCAGCCAAGCCATGATGAGCTCAAACCACCAGGCCTCGTAGACGAGGTTTCGGGCGACGAGCGTGCCATAGTCATTTTCGATGAAAGTGGCCACTCCCATGGAAATGGCCATAACCAATAAAAGAACGAGACTGATTTTGGTAGAAAAGAAAAACTTCATGTATGCGTGTGTGCCGGCTCGGGTGAGGTCGGTCTATTGTAGGACTCCAATGAATTTTGCCTTGGACGTGGGACGAAATACGACCATGAGATAGGCCCAGCTTTGCTGGTCGCTGAGGGTTTGCGCTTGAAGAGAGCGCATGGTGTCGGAGAGGAAATACTGGCTATAGCCCCCTTGCAGCGACACCGCCTCGTAGATGATCCAGCCGAAAGTCAGGTCCAGCTCGGAGCCGAGGTTTTTGCTTTTGGAGTCTGGACTTTCTCCCGGAAAGCTAGTATCCGCGTAGGAAGAAAAGCTATGGAAATCGGTCTGCATCCAAAATTTGGGATTGAACTCGTAGCGGCTTCGGATGAAGAAGTCTTTCAGCCCCACGGAATTTTCCCAGGTATTGCTGACGAAAAACCAGTCGATGTAGCCGTTGTAGAGATGGTTGGTGCCGTATTGCAGGGTGTAGGACTTGTTTTTGTCTTCCCCCGCCAGATCAGTTCCGCTAATCAGCTCGGCTCCGAGCGTAGCACGCCACTTTTTCCCCTCCTCGGTATTCACCAGCAATTGGCTGACCTGGGCGCTGGCATTGAATGCCGAGACCGTTTTGCCATTGACATCCTCGCCAAATTGGCTATAAAAGTAGCCGCTCAGCGTGGTGTTTTTGAGCATCGTCCTGAGCATAGGAATCCCCAATGTCTGTCGGAATCTCACGCCTTTGTCCGTGATATTTCCGGCCGCGTCCTTGGTAGTCCACTGTCTACCTTCATTCCAAAAGAGCAGGGTGTAGTCCACCTTGCCCAGCACGCTCTCAAAGCGAACCAACTGCGCCGCCCTATATTGGTTTGGAACGGTGAAAATATTCCCGGTCAGCGCCTGCCCGTCCTGGTTGAAGCCTCCGCCAAAGTGGAGCTTGGACTTTTCCTTCTCATATTTCACCAAAGCAAAATCATGTGACCGTGCCTGGAGTGCCCAGTCGAGGTTGCCGAGAAACCGGAAATTGTCGTAGTTGAGCTCTTGGCGTCCCAGTTTCACTTTCCAGTATTCCCCGAAATCCACCTCGCCCCAGGCCTCGTGCAGGGAGAGAAAGCCGTCCGTCACGTTGGCTTGCGAAGTGCTGCCCCAGGTACGCACATCCTGCACGCTCATGTAGAAATTGAACCGATCTAGCTTGTAGCTCGCCTGCAATCTGGCACGATGGGCGATGAATCCCGCGGGATCGAGGCCCTCGGCAATAGGCTTGTTGTAGCCGTTTCTTAATTCGCTTCGGATCAGTATCTGCCCGTCGACGTTAAACTGCGCCAAGCTGGGTAAAGGGCTCAGCAAAAGCATCCCCAGCATTCCAAAAATCCATTTCAACTGCTTCATTTCCTCTTCGGATTAGTTGCTTCCGACTGTCTTGACGGGCATTTTGGCTTCGCGAGCTTTACCCTCTTTCAACCACTGGGGAACCACCTGCTCCAGAAAGTCCTGCTTGGCTGCCTGATCTTTCGGAATATCCCAGCCCACGTAGGCCTGGAGCGCCTGTTTGTTTTTGAGATCTGGCATGGGAACTTCCTGGTTGTAACCTAGGCTGGCTAGCAATCGGCTGAGGTCGATGCGGGTATTTTGGATGATTTCGGTAGCCGAAGTCACAATACGGCTGGTTTCCAAAGGCGCGTGAAAAGCCGCCCCATGGGAAGCCACCGAGTAGTCCCATCTCCACTGCGCGTGGCGAATGCCCTTTTGTATCGGTGCCATCTGCGCTTCGGTCGCGCCAAGCTCCCAGGCTTTGGCCGCCTCGATATGCGCTTTTGCGATGAGGATCTGAAGATTACCTGTTCCTTCCTTGATCTTGCGCTGGCGTTCATACACGTCGGTCACGAGGTCTTCCACCTTCTCCCGATGGCAGACGAAGCAGGAGTTTTCGACATTGGACAGTGGCGAACCAATATGGTGGTTGGTAAACTTTTGCCCTCCCTCGGTCTGATAAGGCATGTGGCAGTCCGCACAGCTTACGCCGCGCTTGGCATGCACGCCCATTTCGAAGAGCTCATAGTCCGGGTGTTGGGCTTTGAGCATGGGCGTCTTGCTGAGCGGATGTACCCAATCTGCAAAATCAATGTTGTCATAGTAAGCCTCCATGTCCTCCACGTCCATGCCATCCTTCCAGGGAAAGGTCAGGTATTGCGCCTTTTCCATGCCCGGCTTGGTCTTGTCGAAATAGTACTCCACATGGCACTGTGCGCAAACCAACGAACGCATTTCCTGGTGAGAGGCTTGGTTGATGTCTTTTCCCATGGCCTCGAAAGCCTCGATCAAAGCAGGTCGGGTGATGCTGAGCTGCATGGTTTTGGGATTGTGGCAGTCCGCGCAGCCGATGGGGTTGATGACTTGGGGGCCAAAGTCCGACCATTTTTGGCTGTAGTACTCGGCCACGCCCAATTCACTCATGAGGCGAGGCACGTCGGGGCTTTTGCAGGTCCAGCAGGTAGAGGGCATGGGCCCTTCCCCGGGAGCCATGGGAGCGCCGGTTCTCAGGATGTTCGTGATGTCCTCCACTGCCCAGGCGTGGCCTTTGGGAGCATTGTAGTTTTTGGAAAAAGCATAGCCTGCCCAGAGTACCACCAGCTCAGGATCCGACTCCAGCATATCCTTGTGCCCCGAGGTGCCATACATGCTGTGGAAAGTCGTGTCGGCGGTTTTCCGATAAGACTGATACTGACGAGGGTAATTGAGCCCCCAGACCGAATCCCGGGGCTCTATCCCTTCGATCTCCACTTTGGGCTGGTAGGCAAATTTCGCCTCGGACTTCCGCTCGAAGATATTCACTGCCAAAAGTGCGAGCAAAAAGGCAGCTACTGCGGTGATGGTAAAAAGGATCCAGTTTTTCATGTGTTCGTATTTTTTGAAAGGCCCAAGAGGCTGGACTTCATATCACTCGGGATTGGATTTTTCGGATTTCATCGACTCTTCCAGCCATGACGGGATGACCTTGAGGTCTTCTGGAGAGTATTCTTTAATAGGTTCGATCTGGGCACCCACGGAGGAGAGGCTGCGAACTCGCCCGTGCGGCACATCCCGATGGCATTCCCAGCAGGTGCGGTCGGTGCGGCTGCTCGCATGGTCTGCGACGAAGGCCTCCATCTTCGCATCCGTCACCTGCGTCTGGTGACAGCGGATGCAGTTGTTTTGGATCACCTCGATGGATGGCTCACGGGCTCGGATCACCTGGGGCTCCGCCCTCATGGTGAAGATGGAGGCATGGTAGAGTCCGTCTTTGGCTTTGAAGAAATACTTGTTGGCGACGTTGTTGTGCGGAACGTGGCAATCGTTGCAGCTGGCGACCTCGCGATGGGAACTGTGCGTCCAGGTGATGTACTGGGGAGTCATCAGGTGGCAGTTGACACAGGCCTGGGGATCGTCGGAGAGGTAGGAGGAGGCATTGGAAAAGTCCAGCAGGAAAATCCCCAGCCCCACGATCACTGCCACGACAAAGGTCGCAGCAGGCCTCCACTTCCTCGGCGGAACCAGGCTTTTCGCAAAAAGAAAACGCTTGAATCTTTGGGGTAGGGCCACGTTGAAAAGTTTTGATGGCTAAAACTATCGATCCTGACTGAGCCAAACCATGACCAAAGTCAGGAAAAGAAAATCCGATCCAATGATTCCGCGTTTCCTCCACCCATTCCCGGGAATGAACCCCTGCAATTCTGTCCAGGTATTCTCCGGTGGGCTTTTGCCTTCCCCTCCTATTGTCTAAATTTCCGTCATGCACCGACGCCCCTTTCTCCAAAAAATCAGCCTCCTTGGCACCTCGCTAATGACCCTACCTTTTATCTCCTACGGGAAGATGGACTTCCCTAAAGCCACCCGTCTCAAATTCATCACCGCCTCGGACGGGCATTTTGGACAACCCAACACGGATTTTGAAACCTCCCACGGCCAATTGATTGAAGCGATCAACAAAGAGGAAAACGTCGATTTCGTAGTCTTCAACGGAGACCTGATCCACGACGAACCCAAGTGGATGCCGGAGGTAAAACGGGTATATGACCAACTGCAGGTTCCCTATTTCACCACGAGAGGCAATCATGATCGCGTTTCGGAGTCGGTTTGGGATCAAATCTGGGGAAGAAAAGCCAATCATGGCTTTGTCAGCAAAGAGGATTACGGGATAATCTTGGCCAGCTCTTCGAACGAAAAGGGGGAATACCTCTGCGTAGACGAGGCTTTCCTTCAATCCAAACTAGAAGAGTACAAGAAACTCGCCCATGTCTTTCTTTTTGTCCACATCTCCCAAAATGACTGGACTCGGCATGGCGTTCCTTGCCAAAATATTCTCGACCTGATCGCCAGCTATCCCAATCTCCGGGCTACCTTCCACGGGCATGACCACGACGTGGACGGGATCATGCTGTACAAGAAAAAGCCCTTCCTTTGGTCAGGACATTTTGGTGGCAGCTGGGGCAATCCCTTCCCCTGCTACCGCGTCTGCGAAGTCGGCGAAGACGGCAAAGCCATCACCTATCTCAAGACTGTAAAAGATGGAACCATCCTGAACGGGAATAATCTGTAGGTGATAAATCCTTCTCGACCATCAATAGCCAACGTACGCTGGGAAGTTCTAAGGGCAGTGTACGAAGTAGGTCATTGGTCACCCGACAATTAAGCACACAGGACAAAGACTTCTCGAAATTCTTTTATCTTGGCCTCTGAAGCTCAAAAACCCAATTTACCAACCTATGCAGTACCGGACACTTGGAAAAACAGGCCTGGAAGTCTCCATTCTTGGCTTTGGAGCTTCTCCCATGGGCAATGTATTTGACCCTGTGGACGAAACCGAGGCAATTTCGACGGTGCATTACGCACTGGATCATGGAGTCAATTTCTTCGATGTGTCGCCCTTTTACGGTTTGACTTTGGCAGAATCGCGTTTAGGAAAAGCACTGGAAGGAACGCGGAAAGAAATCATTCTAGCCAGCAAATGTGGTAGATACAACCTGCAGGACTTCGATTTTTCCAGAAAGAAAATCCTCCAAAGCATCGACGAATCCCTCACACGGCTGAAAACCGATTACCTCGACCTCTTTCAGTTACACGACATTGAGTTTGTGGACAAGCAGATTATTCTCGAAGAAGCTGTCCCCGCAATTCAGGAAGTAGCGAAATCAGGCAAAGCAAGGTTTTGGGGAATTACCGGTTTGCCAGTTCGCTATCTCGCCCAAACCGCCAGAGAAACCAATCCAGACACGGTACTCTCCTGGGGGCATTACAACCTTCTGGAAGATGAGATCAACGACCAACTCGTACCTCTTTCGAAGGAGATGGGCTTCGGGCTGATGAATGCGGCCCCGCTCATGCAGCGTATACTCTCTGACGGGAGTTTGCCGCCTTGGCACCGATCCCCGGACGAAGTCAAGGCTTTGCAACCGATTTTGTTGGAGCTCTGCAAAAGCTATGGCATCCGTCTAAGCGATGTGGCGCTACGCTATGCGATGGATCACCCGAATGTCGCAACCACGATCGTGGGCATGTGCGAACTGGATGTGGTGAAGCAAAACGTTGCGGCGGTGGACTTTGAAATCCCCTCGGAATTGTTGGAAAAAATTCAAGCGCTTGTCGCACCTTTTAAAAACCGCATGTGGTTTGAAGGAAAGGCGGAGAATAATATCTAGTATCAAGTAGCTAGGTGTAAGTATCAAGACACAAGAAACTAGAATCAAGACGAGATAAATCAGAGTTCAGAAATAAGTTGGAGATTCAACTCGACTCTTCTTTCTGATTGACTAACAATTAAGTACCAAAGTTCAACCCCAGCTGCGGACTGTTGTCCGTCGACTGTTGACTGAAATTATGAAAGCACTTTTTCTTACCGAAGTCGGAAAATCAGAAGTCCGAGAGATCGAAAAGCCCTCGCCCAAGGCGGGAGAAGTCCTGCTGGAAGTGGGCATGGTTGGGTTTTGTGGAGGGGATATGAATGGCTTCAAAGGCCTTTTTCCACTGCAGGAATATCCCAATATCCTCGGACATGAAGTCGGAGCAACCGTTGTTGGCTTCGGATCGGATGTGCCAGGCAACGTCCAAATTGGAGACAAGGTCACGCTCTATCCTTACTTGGCTTGTGGTACCTGTGTCGCCTGCCGAAAGGGTCGTCCGAATGCCTGCAAAACCAACAAAACCATGGGCGTGCGTCGCCCAGGCGCCATGACCCGGTTCATTACCGCGCCTTGGCAAGACGTATTTCTCTCCAAGAAACTCAGCCTCCGCGAACTCGCTCTGGCGGAACCCTTGACTGTTGGTTTCCATGCCGCCGCCCGAGGTCGGGTCAGTGCCGAAGATACCGTCGCAGTCCTTGGTTGTGGGATCGTGGGACTAGGCGCAGTCGCTTCGGCCGTCAACAGAAAAGCAACTGTCATTGCCATCGACCTGGATGACTCCAAACTGGAAATCGCCAAAAAAATTGGCGTAGCGCACACCATCAACCCCTCCAAAGTTGATCTTCACGAAAAACTCCAAGAGCTGACCAATGGCGACGGCCCTGATGTCATCATCGAAGCAGTTGGAAGCCCACTTACCTATCGAAGCGCCGTAGAGGAAGTTGCTTTTCTAGGCCGAGTGGTGTGCATCGGCTACGCCAAGGCACCCGTGGAGTTTAACACCGCGCTATTTGTGCAGAAAGAAATCGAAATCTTGGGATCCAGAAACTGCGTGGGAAGAGAGGATTTTCCGGAGGTAATCTCTTACCTGGAAGCCGGAAAATTCCCCGTAGAAGATGTCATTTCCAAAGTGATTTCTATCGACGAAGGCCCCGAAACGCTAAAGTCCTGGTCGGAAAATCCACAAGGAATTATCAAAATCATGATAGACTTTGACCGATAAGCGATGATTCGATCTGCTGTTACCATCAACTTGATTGACACCATGAGCTCCGGGCCATGGATCTATTGGCATGACTTGGAGGAAAGCCTACGAAAAGCCGCTGAACTGGGCTTTGACGGGGTGGAACTCTTCACACGCTCTGGAAATGACTTTGATATCGAACACCTTCGCCAAAGGCTGGATCACTATGGGCTGTTAGTCGCAGCTGTGGGTACCGGGGCGGGAAAAGTGCTCCATGGACTCACCCTGACAGATCGCGATTTGGAGGTCAGGAAAAAGGCCCTTTCGTTTATCTCAGAGATGATTTCCTTCGGAGCCAAATTTGGCGCACCGGCGATTATCGGTTCGATGCAGGGCAACTGGGGATTGGGAAGCGGACCTAAAATGGAAGAGGCTTTTGGCTTTTTTGTGGAAGCTTTGGGGCAACTTGGCGATCAGGCAAAGCAGGAAGGTGTGCCACTACTTATCGAACCGTTGAATAGGTATGAGTGCAACGGTTTCAACCAACTCTTTGTATTTGACAACCTCCAGCACTACTTAAAGACCCGCAACGTCAAGGTGCTTGCAGACCTCTTTCACATGAACATCGAGGAGGAGAATCTGTCCCAGACCATCCGGGATTTTGGAAAGTACATAGGGCATGTGCATTTCGCAGACTCCAATCGAAGACCAATGGGAATGGGCCATACCGACATGGCGCCGATCGCGGAAGCACTCAAGGAGATTGGCTATTCTGGCTATGTCTCCGCGGAAGCCTTCCCGTATCCAAATCCCGATGCTGCGGCGGAGCAAACCATCAAGGCGTTTCGGGAATTCTTTAGTACAAAATATTAAGTACAAAGTACCAAGTAGCACAGCTACAACTTTGCAACTTTCTGGCTCAGCAATATTTCAATTTTCCAATATTCCAATTTTATAATCCACCACCCATGAAACGCTTCTGCCTCACCCTAGACCTCATTGACGACCCCGAGTCGATCCGCATTTACGAGCAACACCACGCCCCCGGAGCGGCATGGCCGGAGGTTACCCAACACGACATTGACTGTGGCATCCTGAACATTGAGATCTTCCGCACCGGCAACCGGATGTTTATGATCCTGGAAACGGTGGACGAATTCACTTTTGAGAAAAAGGCTGAAATGGACGCTGCCAATCCCATCATCGCAAAATGGGAGAACTTGATGTGGGGTTTTCAGCAGCCTATCCCTTGGGCAAAACCCGGAGAAAAGTGGGTACTGATGGATCGGATTTTCAAGTCGGGTTTGTAGTGAAAAGCATCCCGCTAGCTTTTTTTTAACGCAAAGTGACACGAAGATTTTCACCCACAGCATCCAAAAAAGCCCAATTGAACCTCAGGCATTCAAAATACTAGACGCCTTTTTGGAGAGTGCAAAGAAAAAAGCTGACGCTTTTTTGATGTTCGTGATTTGCAATCGCGAAACGGTATCCATGGAGTTGCAATCCGTCCAAGTCTCTTTCCTACAATCCGGGAAAAAACAGCTTGCTTCCCATTTTCTATTTCTCGGATTGAAAATCCTACGGTAGGACTTCGAAATTGCAAATTTCGAAGAGCGGAGAACTATAGATTGTATAAAGCTTACCCCGCAGTTTTTCGCTCCATTTTAAGCTGTCGATTCAGGACTTTCAGCGGGATTTTATAACCCACATCGAGTAAAAAACCATTGATAGTACCCACGCTTTCAACAGACACGGGCGTCCCATTGATCACATAGTCCGCGTGGATCTTCACAAGATCCGGAGAAGTGAAGTTTCTCGACAGCTTAAAGGTGAGAAAGCTGGAGTTGAAGACGGACATTTCTGCCAGCAATCCGGCGTTGAAGGCAAACCTGCCATGTTCCAGTTCGCGATCTGAGTGTTCTTCGTGGGTGTATTCGTAAGTGCTTTCTCCCACGATCACGCTACCCGATCCCGCAGAAGTAAACCAACTTTCGCTTTGATCCTTCAGGAGAAAATAGGCACTGAAACTCGGTCCGACCCTGACTGTATTCTGATCGTTGAGCTGGATTTGGTATTTAAAAGTCAGCGGAACGACCGGCATGCTGTAGTGTTCCCAGCGCATGATCAGTGCTTCATTCCCGTCGTAGTCGATTTGATAGTTGGCGTTATAGCTGAAATTCCCGATACCGGATTCCAAGGAAAAGCCATTTCGATAGTAGCCCGTCACAGCCTGAAACTGTCCACTGGTATTGGAGTAGGTATAGCCGTTGGAAAGCGATTCTTCTCTTAGTCTCAGCCCGCCATACAGCATCACATACCAGCCATTCTCTAGGGAAAGGTCATGCTTTAAGAGCTTTTGGTCGTTGTATAGTCGCTTGGGAGATCGACTGCCGGAAGACCGGAAATTGACTCCCTTGATCCCATAGCCAGCAAACAACCCGAAATACGAGCCCTTGCTGTCCACCGAGAGTACGTGCTCGATACGTTCATTGTACCGCACAGGCGCATTCATCCTATCCATCACCCAAAGTCCCTGCTGGTATCTCAAACCCGCGAAGAAATAGTTGCCGCGACGATTGTAGATCTTAGTGCCGCCCTCAAACCTAAGCCCCATTCCCCAATCAGAAACCGACCTAACCCCAAGCGGTATACCGTTCCATTCATTAGTACTCTCATAGTTATCCAATACCGCTGGGCTTTTCATTAGGCTGAGGCTAGGCTGGATGTAAAAATTTCCCCAAGACTTCCTTACTCCCAAAGCAAGTAAGGGAATTCCCTCGGTGGAATAGCCGGTAATCTGTAGTGTGTCTATCTGTCTGGAAAAGCCGTGGGTGCCCAGCTCCCGCTTGAAAAACTCAAGCTGGGCGGTCAGCTGCCAGTCGTTTTTCAGCCCCCAGAGAAAATTGGAGCCGATGTGCCAGCTGATTTCATTGCTCGGTGAGATATGGTAATTGTTCGGAAATACCTCATAAGTCAAAAGTGCTTTGGAAGGTCCAGCATAAAATTCCACCGCAAATTTTTCTTGGGAAAAAGTAGTGGATGCCATCCCGAAAAACAGCACTGCCAAAAAGAAACCTCGTCTAGCCATTATAAGAGTGTAAAAAAACCTACAGTCTAAACTAACACAGCACTTCTTTTATTGTAATCGTTGTAAAAAATACTTGTCGTTTCCTACGCAAATGTCGATTTGTATTCGCAAACTTTTTTTGGCTGTTGGCGATTTGCAATCGAGAACTCATTATTCATGGATTTTCAATCCATTCTCTGGTCGGATTACAAATCCTATGACAAGACTTCGAAATTGCAAATTTCGAAGAACGGAGGTTTCGAAGAACGGAAAGAACTGATAAATCCTCTTAATAAGACTTCGGAATTGCAAATTCCGAAGAGCGGAAGAAAAAAGAACTTACCCTTTAGGCTCCTTTTTATGCCAATAAGAGGCCAAGATCGAACCCGAAATATTCATCACCGGACCGAATACGGCCGCTGCCAAACCGACGGTGGCGATCTTTCCCATCTCTTTGGCTATGCCGGAGGCCAATCCGGCATTTTGCATCCCCACTTCAATGGCCACGGTACGGCAGTCTTTTTCACTCATCCTAAACAGTCGCGCAAACCAATATCCAATGGCATACCCTGAAAAGTTGTGGATCAACACCAACCCGATCAAAAGCAAGCCGATGTCGAGCAAGGCATCTCGGCCTGCCGCGGTGATTACCACGATGATCAAGCCTATTCCGATCATCGAAACAAGCGGCATTGCCTTGTCCAGCCAAGCCGATTTGCCACGAAAAATCTTGTTGAAGATCAAACCAGCCCCAATCGGAATGATGATCATTTTGAAAATGTCCCACATCATTTTCACCAAGTCAATTTCGATAAACTCACCCGCCAACACCTTCATCAAAAAGGGCGTCATTAATGGCGCCAACATGGTGGTGACAGAGGTCAGGGTGATGGACAGGGCAAGATTTGCTTTGGCTAAATAGGTCATCACATTACTCGCCAAACCACTCGGCGAGCTTCCGATCAAGATTAGTCCTGCGGCAATCTCGGGAGGCAAACCGCTCACCCACGCAAGCGTAAGCCCCAGCACGGGCATAATCAAAAATTGGGCACCTACCCCAATCAAAACAGCCTGCGGAGTTTTGACCACTCCAGCAAAATCCCTAATGCTCATCGAAGTCCCCATCCCAAACATGATGACCTGAATCAAGGGTGTGATCAGATTGGAGAATTTGTACCCCTTATACTCCTGAAAAAATGCCGGATAAAACATAGCCATAGTAACAGCGGCAAGAATCATCAGCGAATAGGTCAAGCCTTTTAGCGACTCGTAGCCCCTAGTCCCTGTCCCCAAGAGGATAAAAAACAGGATGAGCAAAGGTCCAACCCACAGGTTGAAATCACCCATCCAGGCAAGCAAAGCGAGTAATAAGACAAAGAAAGAGCTATAGAGTAAATACGAATAGGGCTTAGAATTCAAAACAGCGGTATTTTGGGTGGAAGAAAAGATAAAAAATCTCCGCCGAAAAACGGGGGAATTCCGACGGAGAATGAGCGATAAATCAACTATACGTACGGTCGTGGGAACGCTTCTCTGTCCACTCGTCGGTCGGCGCGAAATAAGTCTTGTCCGTTTGGTGCAGGTGTTCTTTGACTACCTCTTCGTTCAGCTCAATGCCAAGACCAGGGGCGGTGAGCGGCACGGGAGCATAGCCTTTGTCGATGAGCTTGTCGCCACCTGTAGTTGTCACGAGGCTTTCCCACCAAGGTACATCCACCGAATGGTGCTCTAGCGAGAGGAAGTTTTGCGTAGCCGCAGCGCAATGGACATTAGCCATGAAGGAAACCGGTGTTCCAGCTTGGTGCATAGCCATCGCTATCCCAAACTCCTCCGCATAATCCCCGATGCGCTTGGTTTCCAATAGTCCTCCGCTTGAGGCCAAATCCGGATGGACAATATCCACCGCACGATTGTGGATCAAATCCTTAAAGCCATTGAGCAAGAAAATATCCTCTCCGGTGAGATTTGGAGTATCCAGCGTATCGGTGATGACCTTGTGCTGCTGCCACATCTGCCAAGGCACCATATCCTCAAACCAAGCCAATCGGTATTTATCCAAAGCTTTTCCCAATCGGATACAGTTATTCATATCAATATGCCCATAGTGGTCAGTCGAAATCGGAACCTCGTATCCGACCATTTCTCGGACATTGTGGACGATTTTTTCCAGCTCGTCTAGCCCTTTCTCCGTGATTTGGATTCCTGTAAACGGATGTGCCGTATTAGAATAAGACATGAATCCGCCCTGCCATTGGCTGGATCCCCCATTGTTGAAAATCTCCGTGTTGACCAGACAGCCGGGAATATCCTTGATCTCATTGATCGAGACATCCATCTTCAGCCAAGTGTAGCCCTGATCCTCCATTCGGTATTTGATCTTTTGCTTTTGGTCTTCCGGATCTTTTCCCTCGGGTGTATCGGCATAGAGCCGCACCTTGTCCCGATATCGGCCTCCGAGCAGTTGCCAAGCTGGTACATTGTAGGCTTTGCCACAAAGATCCCATAAGGCCATCTCTACCGCACATACTCCGCCGGCCTGGCGCGCAGGGCCTCCAAACTGACGGATGATTTTAAACACTCTTTCCACGTTGCAGGGATTTTCTCCCATGATTCTGCTTTTGAGCATCAAGGCATAGCGAGGGTCTGCCCCATCTCGAACTTCTCCAAGTCCATAAATCCCCTGATTGGTGTCAATTCGGATAATGGCGGTCCTGCCCATGACCGCGGTGACGCAGTAGCGAAGGTCGGTGATCTTGAGATCCGCTGGGGCAGAAGCGCGCTTTACGTTACGGGTGGTTTCCGCCATCGTATCCTCGAAGGTGAGACCAGTAAGGGCTGCCAAACTAAAGCCTCCCAGGGCAGTTTTCTTTAGAAAGTCCCTCCTATTAGCGCCGGTGAGCGGGTTTTCCATTTCCGCTTTTCGCTGTGCGGCATAGTGCTGCTCTTCCGCCCGCTGCTGGGCGATGATTTCTTGAAGTCTGTTTTTCATATGTCAGTTGTTTTGGGTTAATGTTTTTTGGAAAAAACGGGTGATTAAGTCCAGCTACCAGTTTCTCTCTTTAAAGTAATTGTCCAACTCAGCCTTAGTCATCGGAAGCTTACCGGGGTAGTTTTCCAACCAATTCAAAAAATCCTTTTTGATCTCATCCGTCCATTCGGAGTCGATTTGACCTGCGAGGTATTTCTTTTCCCGAAGTCGCTGATGGCCAAACTCGTCCCGCAGCCCGGTGATTTCCGAGGTAATCACCAGGTCTTCGACCAAGTGGGCCGGGATAAAAATCACCCCGTATTTCTTCGCCAACACCACATCGCCGGGAAGTACAGTAGCTCTACCGATCCGGATGGGAGCATTGATCGAGGTCAGCATCATCTCCCGGATAAAAGAAGGATCTTGCCCCTTATGCCAGGCATTGAATCCTTTGATTTCCGACAGACCCTCTTGGTCTCGAACCGAACCGTAAAAAATGACGCCCCTTTGGGACTTTGCATAGATGGAGTTGCCGAGGTTATCGCCGATGAGGGTTCCGTCGGCAATTTTTCCATAGCCGTCCGCCACGTAGACATCCCCATTGGTCAGGATGTCAATCGGCCAGGAGTTTGTCCCTCCTTTGGGCGACCTTCCCTCTTTGTCCACACCTTGGGTTTTGATCTGGTTTTGATAGTCGGGCCGCAAGGGCATGTATTGGGCGGTAACTACCCGGCCGGTCATAGCTTCCTCTGGCCAAATTAGCTGCCAGTCGCCTTCGTACTGGTTGTTGTAGCCTTTGTTGCGAAGAACTCCCCAAGCTTCCTCTATCGAGATATTCTTCAATCGCTCGAGGATAGAATCCGAAACTTTAGGCCGCCCATCTGGGAATCGCTCACCCTTCCATTCGGAGGTCAAGGCTTGGATAAATTCGGGGCTTGCCCCTACTTCCTGTGAAAAAGCCTGCGGTGTCAGACCCAGGGTGACACAGGCCAGGATGAGCAAACGAGTTGTTTTTTTTGAAATCATGGTTATTGGGTTATTGACGATTGGTAATTAATTTATTGATAATTGCGCATTGACTATTTATTCAAAAAAGGGAATTCCGGGTTGGGCGTATTTTTTCATTCCCTCCTCATTGATTTCGACACCTATACCGGGTTTCTCGGAAAGTGTGATAAAACTATTTTCTGTCCTGGGACCGTCATAGGTCACGATATCCTGCCAAAGTTGATCGGTGTCCATATAGATCTGCCATTCCATGATCTGAAAATTGGGCACTGAAGCACAGACATGGCAAGAGGCCATAGCTCCCAAAAAGGAAGCGACCATATGCGGTGAAAACGGCACGTAGTATAGATTGGACAAATTTGCGATGCGTTGCGCTTCCCCAAGTCCTCCCGCCTTTTGGAGATCGGGCATGATGATATCAATCGCATTGTCTGCAAGAAGACGTGTAAAACCGTATGCCAAATAGATGTTTTCCCCAGCGCAGATAGGGGTGGAGGTTTCTTGGGATATTTTTTTGTACACATCCACATTGTCTGCTGGAACGGGTTCCTCCAGCCACATCAGGTTGAGCGGCTCATACATCTTGGCCATTTTGAGTCCCGTGACTGCGTCATATCGACCATGCATGTCTACACAGATGTCGATATTGGGACCGACAGCTTCCCTAACAGCAGCGATGGAATTGTACATCCGGTCGATTTCCATGGGATTGGCAGTCCAATTGAACCGATCGTATTTATTCGGATCTCGACCGTTATCCACATCAAATTTCACAGCATTATATCCTCTGCCCACGGCATTTTTGGCAGCGGCAGCATAGTCATCCGGAGTAGGATTGGTCGAAGAATAAAGAGCTGTGTCACAATAGACTCGGATCTTGTCTCGAAACTTCCCTCCCAAAAGCTGGTAAACAGGCAGCCCAAAGACTTTCCCCGTCAGATCCCATAGCGCAGTCTCAATTGCAGTCAATACCGCCACATAAACACCCGACTGAGCTCCGCCGAAAAATGCACTCTTGCGAAGCTGCTCGGCAAGGCGATTGGGATTCAGTGGACTTTGTCCTTTGATCTGATCGCCCATACGCTTGACCATGTAGTAGGTTCCTTGGATGGCATCCACCGCCTCCCCACAGCCCCATACGTCTTGATTGGTATAGATTTTCACGTAAAGCGCACCTCGGACATAGCCGCACTTGACTTCTGTGATCTTCAGGTCGGAAGGCGCTGAGGCTTTCGGAGTTCTCTCCACTGCAGCCTCCAGCCCCGTCCCGATCGTGCCGAGGAATGCCGCACCTGTCAGGCCAAGGCTTTTTTGGAAAAATGCTCTTCGATTTTCGGTTTTTGGATTCATTATCTCATGGTTTTTGGGTTACCAGGTTCTGTTTTTCAGGTATTCTTGGATTTGTGCGCGAGGCACTGGCAGTTCGTCGATGTGGTCATTTAGCCATTGGGAAAAATCCCGTTCGATCTCATCCGACCAGCGGGTATCAATCTGGCCGGCTGTATATTTCCCCTCTCTTAATCGTTCGTGGCCAAACATATCCCTCAAGCGTACGATCTCCGATACGATCACCACTTGCTCGGCCAAATGGGCGGGAATAAATGAAACGCCCCCATCCCTGCCCAGTACTACGTCTCCCGCCATCACCGTTGCTTGCCGGATTTTAGTGGGATGGTTGATCCCCACCAGCATGGTATTGAGATTACCCTGTTGATTGTGGTGGGAAGGATGATAGCTAGTGTAGTAGGAAGTAAATCCACCTATTTCTTTGAGGCCGGCGATATCACGGATCGCTCCGTCATAGACGATTCCGTTGCCTGACTTGGCATAGATCGCGTTGCCCACATTGTCGCCTATAGTCGGACCATTTACCTGAATTCCAAACTGATCCGCAACATAGACATCACCTTTGACCAAGAGGTCAACCGGCCAGGAGTTTTGCCCCTTTTTGCCGGCAGCTTTCCCACGCTCGTCTATCGCATTGTGGATGTCCGGTCTTCCTGGGAGGAAAGTCGCAGTCACGGCCCGGCCTATCAGGATGCTGTCGGGATTGATGACTTCCCAACCATCGGCATACTGGTAGAAATATCCGGCGTTCTTCATCACGGCCCAGGCTTCATCATGAGTGACCAAGCGCATCCGTCGTAGAATTTCATCCGGCACCTTGGGTCGTCCATCTTCGAAGCGCTCCCCTTTCCAGTCTCTCGTTAGGTAGAGCAGCTCGTCTTTGGATATCTGCTGCGCAAAAGACAAAAGAGAACAAGTCAGCAAAAACAGGCTGATAAGCAAAATTCTTTTCATAAAAGGTGATTTTAAAAGCAGGAAAATGTGGCCCGGTTTATCCGGGCCACTTGTTCTATTTGTGCCACCAGACTTTGGTCGCCAAATCATCCGGTCCCTGCCCGGAGATCGCGGCGCCGACATTTTCCCCGTTCACGGATATTTCCGAATTCGGGTAAGTCAAGCGGTTGATAAAGGGGACTTCACGGCCCGGAAAGGGGTTCTCCTCCAAAACCGGAAATCCACTTCTCCTAAAATTCGCGAATGCCTCGGGGCCATTCAAGAAGGAGGAAATCCAGTATTGGGTATTAATCTGCTCCAGTGCCTTGGCTGGGTCAAAAGGATTGGCGGCCAAATACTGGTCGATGGCTGCCTGAGGAATGGTCGAGGCAGGATCGATGGAACTGATCTGGTTCATGTGGGCGGCCACTGCATTTTCATAATACTCCTCGGCCGTCCCGGCAGTAATCCATCCCCGGACACGAGCCTCAGCAAGCAGTAGGAGATTCTGTGAGGCGGTCACCAAGAAGCTGGGAGATTGTAGTTTGGTGATTCTCCTGCGATCCACTTGGCTAAACTCGTAAAAGCTGGCCAGTCCCGCATCAGCCGCGGCTTTCACCGCACCCGCATTGTCGTTGCCCATTGGCATACCCACTTGGATAGCCGGATCGAAGCTGGCGTTTTCGGGAGTTTGTTCCGGTCCGGACTTTGCGCCAACGTAGGTGACCGCAATGGCGCGCAGACGCGGATCGCCTGTTGCCTTGAGATGGTTGACAAAAGGCTCTGCCAGAAAGAAGTTGGACGCCTCCGTGGAGTTGAGCATGTTGCCGATCGGGTTGGTATAGTTGGCATCATGGGCGATCAATGCATTTCCATCATTCGAAAGAATCACTCCGGGAGCCGCTTTGGCGACGACCTGCTGGGCAGTCGTGGGATCCACATTCACCAAGCGCATGCCTGCCCGAAGAAGGAGTGAGTTTGCGTAGGCTTTCCACTGTGGAATATTGCCCTTGAAGAGGATGTCTGCCGTTTCTATTTTTCCCGTCAAGCTCAGCGCGGCCCCAGCCTCCTCCAGCTCTTGAATGATTCTGGGATAGATGCTTTCCTGCGTATCATAGGAAGGGAAGAAAATCTGATCCGAGTATCCTCGTCCTGCCTCTGTAAATGGAATGCTTCCGTACGAATCCGTCAGAATCATAAAGGCATGAGCCTGGACGATGCGTGCCATATTGTACACATTTGAATAGGCTGGATCATCTTTGGTTCTGTCGATGACGTCTCCGGTGTTCTTGATGACGTTCTGGTAATAATTCTGCCAGTTGACCTGCGTGGAAGCACGGTTGTCCTGGTTGTAGTTTGCGCCAGTGAGCACCCCGGAATTGGGAGAGATCACCTGCTGCACTACCCCCACTTCGTATATCACGGTAGCTGTAGGATAGGCCAGACCAAGCGATGCGGCATTCAGCTGGATGATGGGATCGAGCGTCGTCGCCCTCACCTTGTTGGTATTGAGCTCGTCAAAGCCCTCGTCACAGGAACTGGCCAAAATGATTAGCATCAAAATAGCCAAATAATTATATGTCTTTTTCATGATGGTTAGCATTAGAATTTGACGTTCAAATTGAATCCAAGGCCCCTGGTCGTGGGCAATCCGGTAGATTCCATCCCGACTAGGTTGTCTGAGGAGTAGCCAAACGACTCGGGATCGATGTTGTCAACCCATTTTTTGATCATGAGCACATTGTTGGCCACCAGCGAAAGCTTCACAGCACGGAACGGCTGGTCTGCGGGCAGATGCTTCGTAAAATCGTAGCTCAAGGTGATCTGGCGAAGCTTCCAATAGCCAGCGTCATAGATGACCGGCTCGACAAGCGCCTGCGAGCGCACCACTTCCCAATAGGACTGCACTGGAGCCACTGCGGTATTGGTTTCGCCGGCTTCATTTACCCCGTCGCCTACTACCCCGCCTTCGCGGCCTTCAAGCGTCATCTTGTGGAGTCCGTGGCGGGTGGCGTTGAAGTTGGTACCGGAAAGCATCTTCCCTCCAAGTTTGAAATCAATCAAGAATGAAAGCGCGATGCCTTTGTAGTTGAAGGAGTTGTTCCATCCCCCAATCCATTTTGGAAGGGCACTGCCAAAGTTGACAAGGTCAGGTGTGCGGATCGGAAGACCATTTGCAGCGAAGATCCTTCGGCCCTGCTCGTCGCGCTTGTAGCCAAATCCGGCTATTTGCGCCATTTCCATTCCCACGATCTGCCGAAGCTCGCCGTTGAACACGTGCGTACCTACTGTGATCCGCTCACCGGGGGTATCCGTCAGTAGGCTCAATACTTCCGTGATATTGTAGGCGACATTGAAGGTCGATTCCCAGACAAACTCATCGTTTTCAACCGGTACAAGTGTCAAAAGTGCCTCGATGCCTTTGTTGCTGCTTTGCCCGCTATTGATGGAAGTGTTCAGATAACCGGAAGCGTCGGAAATTTGGGCGCTCACGATCTGATCTGTGGTGATTTTCCGATAGGCCGCGACATCCAAGTTGACTCGGCTGTTGAGCATGTTGAGCTCAAAGCCGACTTCAGTCTCCCCGATTCGCATCGGACGCAGGTTGGGATTTGGAAGGGTGCCCCCCAGTGGCCCACCCACGGGCTGACCATTGAGCAGGTTGGCGTTTACATTGTAAAACAAGACGTTGGAATAAGGCCCCACATCCGAATCACTACCCACTTCGGCGTAGGCTACGCGTAGTTTTCCAAAATTGATCAGTCCGCTGGTGACCGTCTCGGTAAAGACCCAGCTGGCAGAGATCGATGGATAAAGAATGCTGCGGTTGTCTTTGGAAAGGGTTGAAAACCAGTCGTTTCTCAGTGTACCGGTCAAGAAAAGGCGATTTTTGTAAGCCACCTCGGCCGATCCATAGAGTGAATTGACCGCACGCTCGTTCAAGTCATAAATGGGGTCTTTGGCACGGCCATTCTGTACCGTGTACAGATCCCGGATGACAAAGTCCGTGACCTGAACGCTGTTGAGATCAGAACGTCTCTCCATGTGGTTGCCACCAAACGTAATGTTGGTTCCAAAGTCCCCGAAGGTCTTGTTTGCTGAAATAAGAAAATCGGTATTGATTTCCCGAAACCTTCTTGACTCCTGGGTGTAAATCCCGTTGACAAACCCGGCTGGGGCTGGAGCCCGGGAAGCCTGGCCGGTTGGGAAGTTATTATAATCCTGGTCTCTGGACCAGTAGTCTTGACCTACACGGCCCTGGACGGAAAGCCAAGGAAGTAATTTGTATTTGACGTAAACGTTGCCGAAAATCCGATCTCTTCGAATATTCTGAAACTGCTTGTCTAGGGTAAAATACGGGTTGGTCCGGTTTCTGAATCTTGAGTAGACGATTTCGTCACCGACCTCATTGTAGGCATTTTCCTTCAAGATTTCCAAAGGCATGGAATTCGCCATATTGTATAGCGCAACGGGAATGGTATTATCCTGCTGGCCGACATTGGGCGCATTCTCGTTTTCCTCTTGGGAATAGTTGATATTCCCCCCAAAGCTAAACTTAGGCGTAAGGTCGTAGCTGAAGCCCAGGTTCAGGGTTTTTCTGTTGTAGGTGTTGTTTGGCACAATGCCTTTGCTGTCCAGATTGGCGAAGGAAAGGCTCAGCCCGCCCTTGTCTCCCGTGGAGGTCAAGGTGATGGAGTTGGTCACATTCTGACCATTGCGAAAAAAGTCGCCAATGATTCCCTTTTGAGGGACATAGGGTACTTCGATGCCATCATACAGGATATGCGTCATCCCAGGTTGGAATTTTTCCCCGAATGACCATTGACCGGAAGTCGGATTGGGCGAAGTAGGACGCACCCCCTGCTCCCCTTGGCCGTACTCATATTGGTAGTCCGTGAAGTCGAGCGGGGCTTCATTAGTGTAGTTGAGGTTATAGGTGACGCCAATTCCCTTGCTGTCTCCCTTGGTTTTGGTTGTGATCATGATGACACCATCCTTGGCTCTTGACCCGTAGAGGGCGGCAGCTGCGGCGCCTTTGAGGATGGTCATTGTCTCCACATCATCAGGATTGATGCTGGATAGACCATCACCGCCATCCGAGGTATTTCCTCCTCCCCTCACGGCTATGGAATTGTCCGAGGCGTTGTTTCCCGGATTTGTACCAAAGTTGGTGTTGTCAATGGGTACGCCATTGATGACTATCAGGGGGTTGTTTTGACCGGATATGGAAGACTGGCCTCGGATTCGGATCTTGGAAGTACCGCCCGGACCAGTTCCCAATGAGGAAATGTTCACTCCTGCCACTTTTCCCTGCAGTGCGTTCATCAGGTTTGGAGTCCGGTTGATAGTCAGCTCGTCGGACTTGACTTTTGAAGTGGCAAAACCTAGGCTCTTGGCGGATTTCTCTATACCCAGCGCGGTGACGATCACCTCCTCTAGATCGCTTTCGTCGACCCGCATCGTGACGTCCACCACCGAGCGATTCTGCACGGCAACTTCTTCGGAGACGTAGCCCACAAAGGAAAAAACCAGCACGGCATTGCCGTCGGGGACGCTGATCGTATATTCTCCGTTTGCGTTAGTCACAGCCCCTGTACTGGTGCCTTTTACCAGGATATTGACTCCCGGAAATCCATTCCCGTTTTCGTCGAAGACCTTGCCCGTGATCGTCACGTCAAAGCGGCGCGTGCGGTCCGAGCGACTGGAAACTGCCATACTTGAGTAGGTAGGGACGCCTGAAAATCCCGCAAGAGAGGCAGTCAAAGGCGGATTGACACTTCCATCCGGCTTTGTTTTTTCTCCTTTCCTAGGATAGATCACAAAAAAATTGTCACCGGCCTTTTCATAGGTCAATCCTGAATTTTTCAGGAGCTCATCGAGCCCCTCCTCCACCGTCTTGAATTTCTTCTTGGACGCCCGGACGGTCTTTTGGGCTACCAAATCGTCTTTGAAGGCGATCGAGACGTCAAATTGCCTTTCCAATAAGGTTAGACCATCCTTAAGCATGTAACTTGGCACGGCACTTTCCCCAGACTGATACTTGTCAGAGGAAGCCAGTACTTCCTTGTACTGAGCAAGCGCCCATTGGGCCCCAGCTCCGTACAAACAGAGAATTAGTAAAAGCTTTTTCATAGGATAAATTGGGTTTTTGTTTTGACTGGTACGCTTTACTTTCAATTTCTACTCGATATAGTAGACCGAATCCCGGTAGGCTACCCGGACATTAAATACCCTGGCAGTCAGCTGCATGAAGGACGCTCCGTCAGAGAGTGGCATCGATCCAGATGCGCTTTGGGCCAGATCCACGCCTGTCCCCACTTTCACTCTTATCCCGTAGTTTTCCTCAGCCATCCTGACCATCTCTGCTAGACTTGTGCTCTCCAATTGGAGAACCTTTCGAGTCCAAGACACATAGGGCTCTGGATTCACGCGCTTTTTCTGGATCTTTTGCTGGTCATACTCCACCAGATCCCCGGGCGACATCAGGATCTTGGAGGGTTTGGGACTGTCTGTGAAGTTCATCGTCACATTCCCTTCGCTGAGGAGGACTTTGGTTTGGTTTTTCCTGTGATAGACATTGAACTGGGTTCCCAATACCTCCACCTCCACTCCAGAAGCCGGATAGACTTTGAAAGGCTGGTGACCCTGAAGATGCCGCACGTCAAAAAAAGCTTCGCCTTCAACCCAAACCTCCCGGATTTGCTTTGCATCCCAGTCCCTGGAGTAGGTTAAAATTGAGTTGGCATTTAGCATGACCTCCGAGCTATCCGGGAGGATTATCGCAAGTGTCTCGCCGTTGCCGGTTTGATAGACCACTTCGCCTGGGCCTTGGCCCAGAAACAAAAAGAGGCCAATGTAAGCCACAATAGCAACACAAGCTGCAGCCCATGCAGGCCGGAAATGCCTAATCGCAGACTTCTTGACTACCAGTAGGGATTTGGGATGGATGTCTTGCTGGATCTTTTTCCACACTCCTTGGATAGCCTCTTCACCCAGCTGAAAAGGAGGGGTATTTATTTCCTGCAAAATCTTCCTGGCCTCTTTGACTTGTGTCTGGCTCGCAGGATTCTCGGAAATCCATTTCCGCCAGTAGGCTTCAAGTGATTGGTCCGGACGTAAGATCCAATCCTGAAAAAGGGGATCTTCCAAAAATCTCTGGAGAGGATAGGAGGGTTCTGAATCTGAGAATCTGTCCACTTTTATTTGGCTTTATACACCTTAGAGCAAACTCCAACCTCAAACTCACCATTTTTCCGCCATTTTTTTTGGAAGGGTAAACTAGCTGCGAAGCTTCTCCCTCAAGAGACAAATGGCTTTGGAGACGAGATTGTGCACCGCCACCACTGAAATGCCCATTACATCGGCTATCTGCCTACTCTCCATACCATTGTAAAATCTCAGCACCACTACCTCCCGCTGGCGGCGGGTCAGCTCCCGCACGGCGTGTTGCACGAGTCTGGAAGTTTGGACCGCCTCTTCCTCCTCTATCCATTCGGCTTCTTTGGAGCTCTCAGGCTCCACCATCTCCTCATCCCAAAAATCCGGATGCAGGTCTTTTTTCCGCTCAGAGATCCTCGCAAACAAAAGATTACGATAAGACCTAAACAAGTAGGCCTTCACGAATACTACTTCCGAAAGCGCATCCTTCTTTTGCCAAATCGAAGTAAAAAGCTCCTGTATACAATCCTTGGCCAGGTCTTGGTCTGGAAAAAAATGCATCCCATAGTTATACAGGGGGTTGACAAACTTTTTGAACAGGGACGAGAAAGCGAGTTCATTTCCTCTTTTCAAACTTTCCCACAATGCCATATCTTCGGAAGCGACTGGTCCAGTCACTTTGTTAAAAAGCATTTTATTTGGGTGATTTGCCATTATCCAAATTTTTACCACTGCTAAAAGTCCATTCAAGGTACATAATAGAGACAGCGATGTCAACAAGGAAAATTAGTCAAAATCAATAACCGACATTTGCCTAACCCTTTCAGCATCAAATGAATCGCCGGCTTTTGGCGATTACAGGGCTTGACCATCAAGCTGGGCAGGAAACTTCACGGATGGATAACCTTACTCCAAAATTTTATTCGTACTTTTGCGCCTTCAATTAGGCAAACCATGCAGAATATTCGGAATATCGCGATCATCGCACACGTTGACCACGGCAAAACCACTCTTGTGGACAAGATCATCCACGCATCCAAAATCTTCAGAGAAAACCAGCAGTTTGACGATCTGATCCTGGACAACAATGATCTCGAACGTGAAAGAGGGATTACCATTCTTTCCAAAAACGTATCGGTGCGCTACAGAGACACCAAAATCAACATCATCGACACCCCTGGTCACGCCGATTTTGGCGGTGAAGTGGAGCGCGTACTGAAGATGGCTGATGGGGTTATCCTATTGGTAGATGCCTTTGAAGGCCCAATGCCGCAGACACGATTTGTATTGGGCAAAGCCTTGGCTCTCGGACTCACTCCGATTGTGGTTGTAAACAAAGTGGATAAAGAAAACTGCCGCCCTGACGAAGTGCATGAGGCGGTGTTCGAACTGATGTTCAACTTGGACGCTACCGAAGAGCAGTTGGAATTTCATACGCTTTACGGTTCTGCGAAACAAAACTGGATGGGCCCAGATTGGAAAAACCCAACCAATTCTATCATTCCTTTGTTGGATGCTATCGTAGATTATATCCCAGCTCCAAAAATCGAAGAAGGAACGCTACAGATGCAGATTACGTCTTTGGATTACTCCAATTTCGTGGGACGTATTGCAATTGGCCGAATCAAGAGAGGTTCAATCCAGGAAAATCAGCAGATTGCCCTTTGCAAGGCAGACGGTTCCATCAAAAAAATGAAAGTAAAAGAACTTCACACGTTTGAAGGTCTTGGTAAAAATAAAGTAACCGAAGCGTTTGCAGGCGACATTTGCGCCGTTACCGGTATCGATGATTTCGAAATCGGCGACACCATAGCCAACGCAGAAAACCCAGAGCCACTTCCTCGTATCGCCATCGATGAGCCTACGATGAACATGCTCTTTACCATCAACAACTCTCCGTTCTTCGGCAAAGAAGGCAAGTTTGTGACTTCCCGTCATCTCCGTGACCGTCTGATGAAAGAAACCGAGAAAAACTTGGCATTGAGAGTTGAATCAACTGATTCCGAAGATAAATTCCTCGTATACGGACGCGGTATCCTTCACTTGTCTGTCTTGATCGAAACCATGAGACGAGAGGGCTACGAACTTCAGGTAGGCCAGCCTCAGGTGATCTTCAAGGACATCGACGGTGTAAAATGTGAGCCTATCGAGACTTTGGTAGTAGACGTACCACAGGAGACTGCCGGCAAAGTAATTGAATTGGCTACCCAGCGTAAAGGTGAACTTTTGATCATGGAGCCAAAAGGCGATCTACAGCATTTGGAATTCAAAATTCCTTCTAGAGGTCTGATCGGACTGAGAAACAACGTTTTGACCGCGACTCAAGGGGAAGCGATCATGAATCACAGATTCACAGATTATGAACCGTTCAAAGGTCCAATTCCTGGTCGTATCAACGGCTCTTTGATCTCCATGGAAGGTGGTCAGTGTACCGCTTACGCGATCGACAAACTGCAGGATAGAGGTACTTTCTTCATCGATCCAGGAGATGAGCTTTATGCAGGTCAGGTGATTGGTGAAAACTCCCGTGACAATGACATCGTCGTAAACGTGCAAAAAGGAAAGAAATTGACCAACATGCGTGCTTCCGGTTCTGATGACAACGTTCGCATCGTACCTGCGAAAAAATTCTCCCTGGAAGAGTCTATGGAATATATCCAAAAGGATGAATACCTGGAGATCACGCCTAAGTCCATCCGGATGAGAAAAATCTACTTGGACGAAAACGAAAGAGCCAGAATGGCCAAAAAAGAAGCTTAATAATCAGGTATTCGATAGCAAAAAATCCCGCGACGAGAGTTGCGGGATTTTTTTTTGCCAGCATTGCCCGTTGACAAACCAAAAAACTTAAGTTTACGTCTAAGAATAAAGTAAACAATTCAATATGAAAAAAATCATTGCAGCTTGCCTTTTAGGCATCAGTTTCTCTTACGCCGTCGCACAAAGCAAAACCGACGTGATTTATTTTCCCGAAGGTCCCAAAGAAGTCGCGGTCACAGAAGTGTCGGAGAACCTTATCAAGTACACTTATCCCAATGAATCCGCCGTCTATTCGGTCAGCAAGCATTTGGTATCCAAGATCAAGTTTGCCAGCGGCAGGGAAGAGGATTTTGTAAGCCAGTTTAAGGAAGTTCGCGGACTCGAAGACGTCGAAAACGTCTATCTCACCTATAACCCCGAAGAAGTCATAGGCCTTACCAACAAGGGAGATCTCTACAGTAAAGCCACCGGGGTGACTACGCTGTCAAGTATGCATAATGTCAAGAATCGCTCCTTGGAAAAGATAAAAACAGAGGCTGCTATGATTGGTGCGAATGTAGTCCTTATCGGAAACGCCAGCTCCAGAGGCAACTACTACGGAAATGAGACGACGCCAAGCCAAAGTACGCAGACCGTCTTTTTTGGACAAGCCTACACATCCCAACCCAAGAGCCTGACCAGCTTTGACGGCTTGCAAGCCGGGATGAAAGTTCACCATTTCCAAACCCACTCCCTCAATAGAAACGATTTCGGACCCACTATGGAGTCCGCTTCAAAATACGATGGTAACCGCCAGCTTGTAACCCACGTGATTGAAGAGGTAAGCGAAAATGACGGAAAGGTGTATGTAACCGTCCCGGGGATCAAAACAAAGACCGGTGTATTGGAGGTGATCAATTTGGGTGAAGGCAAGCTTACCTTGATGGAGAAACACAAAAACACCGTTTACAATTACATCCTGTTGACTGAAGACAGCGAAATAATGCAAAAAAACATAAGCATCTCAGCCAGCAACCTCAATTGAGCTCACTAGCTACTGTAGAAAAGACCGGCTCCCCGGTCTTTTTTCATTTACATCCAGTACACTCCAAAAACAAAAAAAGCGATTTATATTTCTATCTTTAATAGCCTTTTGGAAACCAGTGAATCCCGCTGGCCGCCTCCAATTGTCACATGACATGACCTCAAGAAGAAAAGCAATCCAAACCTTGGGCCTCGCAGCCGCCGCTGCTGCCCTACCTATTAATACGATAGCTAAGAATATGGCAAAGCAAAAAATGATTCACCAGGTTTACTTCTGGCTCCACGACACAGGAAACACGCAAGAGTTTTTGACCGATGCAGTACCCATGCTGGGGAGATGCCCGACCGTCGGCAAGTTCATCGCCGGTACTCCCGCAGACACAGAAAAGCGGGATGTGGTCGACCACTCTTGGCAAGTTTGCTGCACGGCATTTTTCGACAGTCTCGAGGACCAACTCGCTTACCAAAAGGAACCCCTTCACCTGGAGTTCATCGAGAAATATTCCCACATGTGGAAGACGGTGAAAGTGTATGACATCGCCATCTAAGGCGACTCTTGCCTTAGGACAATCCACAAAAAAACAGAAAAAATGAAAATCCCCCATTGGATCATCGGTATTGTCCTTTTCGGATCTTTCGCCTGTGATCCAAAGGAGGATCCTGTTCCTGCCAATCCGGAATTGGAGGTCAAAGAGGCCATCTTTGCCTCTATGAGTGAATGGTATTTCTGGAACGAGGAGCTTCCCGCGACGGTGGATTATTCAAAATACACCTCCAACGAAGCGCTGCTCGATGCTATCGTATTCAAGCCTTTGGATAGGTTTTCCTACCTCACCACGCAGGAGGCATTCAACAATTCTTTCGTCGGGAGAAACGCCGGACACGGATTCGGCTTTGCCTTTGCCGCGGACGAAAAGCTTTACATTTCATTTGTTTTTGACGAGTCTCCGGCCGGAAAAGACGGCTGGAAACGTGGTTGGGAAATCGTACAGATTAACGGCAAGGCCATTGCTGAATATAAAACGGCATCCGGTAGCTACGACTTCAAGCTGGGAAACCCAGACCCCGGAATCTCAAACTCTTTCATGTTCAAGCTTCCGGACGGCAGCACTACTACCCGCACCAACGTCAAGGCGGAGTACCAGTCCAATTCAGTTTTGGAGAAGAAAGTCTTCGACCTCGGGGGTAAAAAAGTGGGGTATTGGGTCTACCAAAGCTTCAAAGCCACGGCCGGTGTGAGCCCTACCAAAAGCACCGAAGTGGACGCTTCCATGGAGTTTTTCCAAAACCAGGGAATCCAAGAGCTGATCATCGATCTCCGTTACAATGGAGGGGGTTCCGTCGCGGTGGCAGAACAGATTTGCAACTACCTCATCCAGGGTTCGAATTCAAACAAGCTGATGTACACCAACAAGTTAAATTCGCTGAAGACCAAGCTGAACACCTCCAGAAATTTCTACAAAATAGGCTCCATCGATCTGGATCGAATCATTTTCATCACTTCCCGAGGCTCTGCTTCAGCCTCTGAATTGGTAATCAATAGCATGACTCCCTATTTGGGCGTAGTCCTGATTGGCGACAATACCTATGGCAAGCCCGTAGGTTCCTTCCCGCTTTCTTCCTACAACACTACGCTTAAAAACAACGATGTAGAGCTCGTCCCGATTACTTTCGCGATCGCCAATTCCGCCGGAAAGGCCGAATATTTTGACGGCTTTCCCGCAGACTTTTCCGTGGGAGACTCACCTCAATATCCCTGGGGCGACGAGCGGGACTTGCGATTGGCGGCTGCCTTGAGCTACCTGCAAAACGGAACTGTCAGCGGCAGGATGCTTGACACCTACTTCAAACCGAAATGGGAAATGATCAATGCGTTTAAAGGATTGGGCCAGGAGTTTCCGGCGTACTAAATAAGCCCGAAACTAATTCGGGCTTATATTATTTCTCCTTGTGCCGCTTAATCAACACTTCCATCACTTCGTCGAGCTCGTAGCCTTTGGCTTCCAGCAGCACCAAATAATGATAAAGTAGGTCTGCCGCTTCGCCGAGGAATAAGTCTTTGTTGTCGTCTTTGGCTTCAATCACAATCTCTACCGCTTCCTCCCCTACTTTCTGGGCCACCTTGTTGATGCCTTTGGCAAAAAGAGAAGCAGTGTAGGACTTGTCAGAAGGATTATTCTTCCGGTCTTTGATGATGGCTCGAAGCTGGTCTATAAAACCGGTCTTGGAAGAATTGGTCTCATCCCAGCAAGTATCCGCGCCGGTATGGCAAACAGGGCCGCGAGGGTTGGCTTTGACAAGGATAGAATCTCCGTCACAGTCCACCGTGATGGAAACCAGTTCCATAAAATTGCCGGAAGTCTCGCCTTTGGTCCAAAGTCGGTTTTTGCTCCGGCTGAAAAAGGTCACCATTCCGGTTTCCTTGGTTTTTGCCAAAGCCTCCTCCGTCATGTAGCCCTGCATCAGGATTTTTCCGCTAAGGGCATCCTGGACAATCGCAGGAACCAAACCGTCCATTTTTTCAAAATCTATCGTTCGTTCGCTCATTTATTTACTTTCTTATGCTGATTCCTTGATTCGCCAAGTAGTCTTTCAGCTCTGGGATCGGGATTTCTTTAAAGTGAAAAATACTTGCCGCCAATGCCGCATCAGCTTGCCCAAAGGTAAACACATCCTTGAAATGCGCCATCGTCCCCGCTCCTCCAGAAGCGATCACGGGAATGGAAAGCGCAGCCGAAATCTCCGCCGTCAGTTCATTGGCAAAACCTGCCTTGGTGCCATCATGATCCATGGAAGTCAACAGAATCTCTCCGGCTCCGCGACCAGCGACCTCCCTAGCCCAAGCTTGGGTTCTTAGCAGGGTTGGCTTTCTCCCACCATGGGTATGGACAAAGTCAATCCCGTCCACATCCCTCGTATCGATTGCCACCACGATACACTGGGAGCCAAACTCCCGAGCCATCTCGTCGATCACGCCTGGATTTTTCACCGCGGCCGAGTTGATCGAAATCTTGTCCGCACCTGCATTGAGCAGCAGCTTGACATCCTCGACGGTCGAGATGCCTCCACCCACGGTAAAGGGAATCGTGATCGCCTTGGCCACTTTGGTCACCAGTTCTGCCAAAGTCTTGCGCTTATCGACTGTGGCAGTGATGTCGAGAAAGACCAGCTCGTCCGCCCCTTCATCGGAATAGACCTTAGCCAGCTCCACCGGATCACCGGCATCCCGGAGCTCGACAAAATTGACTCCCTTGACGGTACGACCGTCTTTGATGTCTAGGCAGGGGATGATTCGTTTGGTAAGCATTTATGAATTGGAAGATTTTAAAATTGAAAGATTGGAAAATTGACGAGGTTTCAGCTTTCTGATATCAGAATTCTGACTTACGAAAACGCCGCCAGCTCCTCCAGCGTCACCTTTCCCTCATAGTAAGCCTTGCCGACGATCGTCCCGTAAACTCCGATTTTCTCCAAGTCTTCCAAATCTTTGACCGAAGAGACTCCGCCACTTGCAATCAACTTCAGACCAGGGATTTCCCGAAGGATATCCTGATACAGTTCTATCGAAGGGCCTTGCAGCAAGCCGTCTTTGGCGACATCCGTACAGATCACGTATTGAATTCCAAGCCTCACATAGGATTGGATAAAAGGGATCAAATCCACCGTCGTCGTTTCTTCCCAGCCTCCCACAGCAATTTTTCTATCCTTGGCATCGGCCCCGAGAATAATCTTTTCAGAGCCATAGCTCTTGATCCAAGACTTGAACAGCTCGGGATTTTTCACGGCGATACTTCCTCCAGTCACCTGCTTGGCTCCCAACAGGAAAGCCTTTTCGATTTCCTCATCCGCTTGGATCCCTCCTCCGAAATCCACCTGCAAAGAAGTTCCTTCGCTAATCCGCTCCAAAACGGCTCCATTCACGATTCTCTTGGCTTTGGCACCATCGAGATCCACCAAGTGCAGCCGTTGGATTCCGGCCCCTTCGAAGCGCTTGGCCATTTCGAGCGGATCGTCGTGGTACTCTTTTTTGCTGCTGTAGTCGCCTTGGCTGAGGCGGACGCACTTGCCTCCGATGAGGTCGATTGCGGGAATGATTTGCATTTTTAAAGACTTTAGACGCAAGACCTAAGTATCAAGACTTGCTGGTTTATAGGTTTGAGGTTCGGCTTGGCCAATTCCCCCTTCCCAAGGGGGCTAGGGGGATTTTTTAGATCGAAAGAAAATTACTCAACAACATCTCGCCAACTGAACTACTCTTTTCTGGGTGGGCTTGGATTGCCCAGTAGTTATCCCGGTGGAGGACAGCAGTGAAGTCGTGGATATAGTGCGTGCTAGCTATGGTCGCCTCGCTGAGCTCTGCGTAGTAGCTGTGTACATAATAGACAAATCGGGAGTCCGGCAAATCTCTGAGAAGCGGGTTATCCGCCAAATTCTCCAGCTCATTCCAACCCACGTGTGGCACCTTGAACTCTTGGGAGTTTTCGGGGATAAAGCGCTTCACCTTGACGGGAAAAATCCCGAGACACTCGGTGTTGTTTTCCTCCGAATGCTCGCAAAGCAACTGCAAACCCAGACAAACGCCCAAAAAAGGCTGCTTGATCTCTCGGATGAGCTGGTCGAGTTTACGAGCTTTCAGGTACTTCATCGCGGTGCTGGCCTCGCCCTGACCGGGAAAAATCACGTGATCGGCAGAACGGATTTCCTCCGGATCGTCGGTCAAAATAGCGTCCGCCCCCAACCGCTCTAAGGCATAAAGCACCGACTGCACATTCCCTGAATTGTATTTGATTACTGCTGTTTTCATCTTTTAGTATCAAGACGCTAGACACAAGATTCAGGCATTATCATATTGGCCTCTCATATCTTACGTCTAATGTCTAATGTCTTTTTCACTTCTTACCACTCACCAACCTTACTACTCCCCCTTCAACAGCATCTCCTCCAAAACCTCCTCGATCTCCGGAAGAGACTCGTAAAGCTGCTCGAAACTCTCGATCACAAAGTATTTATCCTGAAAGCGATCCTTCCAGTATTCCTGATTTAATATCGCGCGCACATCGTAGGGAATATGCGCGGGTTTGTTTGAAAGGCTGAATTTAGTCTCTCCGGCTGAACTTAGGATACCAGCCCCGTAAATCTTCAGCTCCCCGTCCTCTCGGATCAGGCCAAACTCGACCGTAAACCAATAGATCCGGCTCAATAATTGGATCGCCCAGGGATTGTCGATGTGCTTTAAAGCGATGCCCGAAAGGTTTTCCAAGAAATCCACGTAAGGCTGATTCGTCAGGAGTGGCATGTGCGCAAAAGCGTCATGAAACATGTCCGGCTCCTCGAGATAGTCCAGCTGCTCCATCTTGCGTAGCCAGGTGGAGGAGGGAAACCGTCGGTTGTTTAGCAAACCAAAAAACAAATCATCATCGATCAGTCCCGGCACTACCTGCACCTCCCAACCGGTAGTTTTGGCGAGGATCTCGTTCAGCTCCTCAAAGTTGGCGATGCGGTCAGCGGAAAACTTTACCGTCTTCACTCCCTCCAAATAAGCTTTGGAGGCCGACTTCGGAAGGTTGGGCATCTGCCGCTCAAAAAGGATCCTCCAGACCTCAAAATCCTCCTCGGTGTACTGCTCGTACTCCTGCCTCAGCTTTTGTAATCTCGGATCTGAAAAGACCCAGTCTTGTGATTTCATTTTCATTTGTTGTTGTATTTGGGTTTATGATTCGACAAGCTTACCAACAAATCCGACTGGACGTCATTGCGAGGGAAGCATGACCGAAGCAATCTTCTTTTTGGGATTGCTTCGATTCGCTTGCAATGACGAAAACAAAAAAGCCTATCCTGGGAAGGAATAGGCCTGTCTATTTTTTTAACCAAAAAACCATAGCAATCCTATCCCTTCATCGAAGATGGTGATAAGAGTGATGCACGTAGGTTCTTGGTGTCGGATTCATGCTTTGAAGTTAAGGATGTTTCTACTTTGCGCCAACTATTTTCAGATCAAGTCAAAAGTTTTTCTCTTGGCGAAAATCTCTCTGATCCAAGCTGCTAGCCTTGCACTCTGCGCAAAATCCAACGTCTGCTGTCCATCGGAATAGGCTTTTTCGGGTACTTCATGGGATTCATAGATAATACCGTCTGCTCCGGCCATGACGCCGGCCAAAGCCATCTGTGGCACATAAGCCCGGATACCGATTCCATGGGAAGGGTCTACGATTACCGGAAGATGGGATTTGGCTTTCAGGATGGGGATTGCATTCAGATCCAGCGTATTTCTGGAAGCCCGCTCATAGGTTCGGATTCCGCGCTCGCAGAGGATGAGTTTTTCATTACCTCCGGCAAAAACATATTCCGCGGATTGGAGCAGTTCCTCAATCGTCCCGGAAATGCCACGCTTGATCATCACGGCCTTGTCTACTTTGCCCAATTCGTCCAGAAGGTTGAAGTTTTGGGAATTTCTCGCACCTACCTGATAGATATCCACATAGGGATACATCGCCTCGATCTGGGAGGGCTGCATCACCTCGGTCACGATCTTGATGCCCGCGGGGGCGGCGATGGAATGCCAAAGCTGCAGCCCTTCGATCCCCATTCCGCGAAATGCGTAGGGAGAAGTTCTTGGCTTGAACACGCCACCCCGCATCATCGTGATACCGTTTTCCACGCAGTGGGCAACCACTTTGCGGATCTGCTCTTCAGACTCGATGGAGCATGGACCAGTGATGATGGCCATTTCCCCGTCTTTGATGAAGACCCCGTCGCCGAGGTCCACAGAGGTGGGCTTGGCCTTCCACTTTTTGGACACGAGCTTGTACTCATCGGAAACGATATGGATATCCTTGATCCCGTCCATCTGTCCGACTTTACGGATGTCAAACTCATTTTTCCCGATACCGATAATGTAGTCCCCTAGTTGGGTTTTGACCTCGGTGGTCTTGTACCCGATCTCTTTGACTTTGGAGATCAGTTTTTCTTTTTGGCTGTCGGAAATGTCGGATTGAAGTTGGATAATCATTTGGAAGTACGATTTACGAAATACGATTTACGAAATACGATTTACGAAGTCATTTTGAACCTCCATCCCTATCTTCAAAAGTCTAGACTTTTGGTTTGGCGAATGAAGTTTAACAAAGCGGCGTAAATCGTAAATCAAAATTCTAAAATATGAATTAGTTAACTCTGGTTTGCTGGGCTTTAATCTCTCTCAAATATTCCTGAATGTCCCCACTCAGGTCTTTTGAATCTTTGATTTTCTTGATAAAAGCCGAGCCGATGATGGCCCCATTGCTATATTGTGAAGCTTGCTCAAAAGTCTTGGCATCCGAAATCCCAAAGCCAATCAGGCGGGGATTTTTCAAACCCATCGCGGCTACCCGCTCAAAGTAGGCTACCTGCTCGGGACTGATGTCCGCTTTGGCTCCCGTGATCGCGTGCGAAGAAACCATATAGATAAAACCGTCGGTATTTTCGTCGATTTCCCGGATGCGATTTTCAGAGGTCTGGGGAGAGATCAGAAAAGTATTCACCAATCCGAATTGGTCAAACATGGCCTTATAATCTTCCAGATACTGTTGCATGGGCAGATCAGGCACGATCAAACCGTCCACGCCGACCTCCTTGCACTTTTGGCAAAAAGCCTCCATCCCAAACTGGATGATAGGGTTTAGATACCCCATGAGCACCACAGGAAGGTGGACTTTGGCTCGGAAGCCCTTCAACTGCTCAAAGAGCAACTTCATGGACATCCCATTGTCCAAGGCGATCTTGTTGCTGTCTTGGATAGTTGGACCATCAGCGACCGGGTCAGAATAGGGAATCCCAATCTCGATGATATCGGCCCCGCCGGCTTGGATAGCCTCCATGACCGGAACAGTGTCGTCCAAATTTGGAAATCCAGCGGTGAAATAGATGGAAAGCACCCTTTCCTTTTTGGTATTGAATAGGTAATGTATTCGGTTCATTTTTCAGTTGTTAATGGCCCGATGTCCGATGACCGAAGTGGGATGTTTGTTACATCCGACACCCGGCATTCAACATCCAACTTTAATATCCTCCCCACTTGATATAAGTTTCAAGATCTTTATCTCCCCGTCCTGATAGGTTGATTACGATCACATCGTCTTTGCCATATTCGATCATATTGAGGGCGTACAGCGCATGAGCAGACTCAATGGCGGGAATAATACCTTCGAGTTTGCTCAGCTCGATCCCGGCCGCCATCGCATCCTTATCCTCTACGGCAACAAATTCACCTCTTCCCATATCAAAAAGATGGGCATGAACGGGACCAATACCTGGATAGTCGAGGCCCGCTGAGATAGAATGAGGCTCGACGACCTGTCCGTCTTCCGTCTGCATCAAAATAGTTTTGGAACCGTGCAGAATACCAGGCGTGCCCAAAGCGGTTGTGGCAGCAGATTTACCCGAACTCACGCCCAAGCCCGCAGCTTCAGCAGCGACCAATCGCACCTCGGGGGTATTGTAATAGTGGTAGAAAGCTCCCGCTGCATTGGATCCTCCTCCTACGCAGGCTATCACGATGTCTGGATTGTCGCGACCCTCCTTTTCCTTCAGTTGCCACTTGATTTCCTCAGAAATCACCGACTGAAATCTGGCGACCATTTCTGGATACGGATGTGGGCCAACCACCGAACCGATGATATAGTGCGTGTCCACGGGATTGTTGATCCAAGCCCGCATGGCTTCGTTGGTGGCGTCTTTGAGGGTCTTGGAGCCGGAGACAGCCGGAACCACCGTCGCTCCCAGGATCTTCATTCGCTCCACATTCGGTCGCTGACGTGCAATGTCGATTTCGCCCATGTACACAGTACATTCCATTCCCATCAGTGCGCAGACAGTTGCTGTTGCTACTCCATGCTGACCCGCACCGGTTTCGGCAATGATGCGCTTCTTACCAAGCTTTCTAGCCAAGAGGATTTGTCCGATGGTATTGTTTACCTTGTGCGCGCCTGTATGGCAAAGATCTTCGCGCTTCAGGTAGACTTTGGCGCCGTATTTCTCAGAAAGCCTCGACGCAAAATAGAGCGGAGTCGGTCGACCGACGTAGTCTTTCAACAAGCCTCGGAACTCTGCCTGAAAATCCGGCGAAGCCATGATCGCCTCGTAGTTTTCCCGAAGTTCCTCCACGTTGGGATACAGCATCTCGGGGATATAGGCCCCTCCAAACTTGCCGTAAAAACCCTTTTCATCAACTTTAATCATATATCGTACGGTTGATAGCTGATAGTCCAATGGACTAGCTTCTCTCAGCTATGGTCTAATTTTTCTTTAAAGATTTTCAAGGTCTTGATATTCTTCAGCCCCGGCTCGTCTTCAAACTTAGAGTTCAGATCCAAGCCTTGGAACTGTGGAATCCTTTCAGCCAAAGCCAAAAGCTCATCCGCACTGTCCGCGTCCAATCCGCCACTGAGAAGAAAACCTTTGTCAAAAGGATAGCCTTCCAGCGCCTTCCAGTCAAATTTCCTACCGGATCCCCCGTGCTCCACGGTTGCCGTGTCAAAGAGAAACTTGTCCACGAAGGGTAGATAGGCTTGCAAGCTGTCCCAGTCGATTTCGTTTTTTACAGAAATGACCTTCCAAATCTCTGCATCGGTCTTCTTTTTCAATTCCCGGACCGTTTCCACTGCTTCCTTCCCATGAAGCTGAATGGCAGACAGCCTAAACAAACCGAACTTTCGAAGAATCTCGTCCAACTCTTCGTTTACAAAGACACCAACTTTTTTTACTTCCAAATCGGCAAGTTGGTCCGCGAATTCATCCGGAACAAAGCGTGGTGACTTGGGATAAAAGATCAATCCCATCCAATCTGGCTGGAGTTCCCGAATCAGTTCCCGGGCATTCTCCCGGTCCCGCATGCCACAGACCTTGATTTCCATCAGGCCTTACTCAACTCGGAAGCTTGGGCCGAGAGCTTCTTGAATTCCTTGATAAAATTGTAGGCTGCCTGCTCGGGACGGCTGGATTTCATGAAGTTTTCCCCAATCAAAAAGCCGTCAAATCCGGCCTTTTTCAGCTCAACCATCGTCCTCGGATCAGAAATCCCACTTTCGGAGACTTTCACAAACTCACCTGGGATCTGGTCAACCAAGGCAAGGGACGTATCCACTGAAACCTCGAAGGTCTTTAGATTACGATTGTTCACTCCCACCAAATCCAAATCGGGGCAGAGGCTTCTTTCCAGCTCTTCGCCATCATGCACTTCCATGAGGATCTCCATTCCGAGACTCTTTGCAAAAGAGGCTAGGGATTTCAACTTGGCAGGATCCAAAGCAGCAGCGATAAGCAGGATGCAGTCTGCGCCGATGGATTTAGCTTCCAAAATCTGGTATTCATCCACGATGAAGTCCTTGCGAATAATTGGGCAGAAATTGAATTTCCGAGCCAGCTTCAAATCCTCGTTGCTTCCACCGAAGTATTCTCTGTCGGTCAAAATGGACAAAGCTGAGGCACCCGCCTGCATGTAGCCAATGCTGACTTTCTCGACAGAAGCCGAGCCGTTGATCACTCCCTTGGAAGGCGACTTGCGCTTGAATTCAGCAATGATGCCCGACTTGTCGGGATGGGTTACGTATTTCTTCATCGACACCACCGGGCCGTCGAAAAAAACGCTGCTCTCCAGCAGCTTGACTGGCACCAAACTTTTTCGCTCTTCCACTTCCTTATACTTGGAAGCGATGATTTTGTCTAAAATATTCATGGGTACTTGTTAGGCTAATGAAACAGACGTCTTGGGATTGACCAATCCGTCAAATACGCGGAGAGCCCGACCACTGAGCAGGACTTCCTCCGCCAAGGCTACCGCATCTACGAATGACAGGTCTTCTTTGGCCGTGACCAAAGCAGCGGCCGCATTGGCCGTCACCACGGCATTCTGGCTTTCGCTACCTTTTCCTCTCAATACGCTTTCAAAAATCTTGGCCGATTCCTGCACGGTTGAGCCTCCGGCTATGCTATCAGCGGAAATTTTCTGCAACCCCAGATTCTCCGGTTGGAGTAGCTTTTCTCCTTGGTTTGAGATCATTTTGAAAGGTCCCGTAAGGGAAATCTCATCGTATCCATCAAGCGCATGGAGTATCGAAAATCTCCCCTCCATCTCCTGATAGAGGTAACCGTACAATCTTGCCAACTCCAGACTGAATACCCCCACGAGCTGTTTTTTGGGAAAGCTGGGGTTTACCATGGGACCTAGCATATTAAAGAATGTTTTCACTCCCAACTCCTTTCTGATCGGCGCGACGTTTTTCATCGCAGGATGGAAAAGTGGAGCATGGAGAAAGCAAAGTCCGGCTTCGTCCAAAGAACGTCGGATCTCACTGATATCATTGGTAAACTCGTAACCAAAGTAGGAAAGCAGATTCGAAGAGCCGCATATGGAGGAGACTCCCGTGTTGCCGTGCTTGGCGACATTTTGCCCTGCACCCGCCACGATAAAGGAGGCCAAGGTCGAGATATTGAAGGTGTCTTTGCCGTCACCCCCAGTACCGCAAAGATCCATTGCGTCGTATTCTTCGATTTCCACGGGAATACACAGTTCCAGCATCGCCTCCCGAAATCCGCTCAGCTCCTCCACGGTGATGGAGCGCATCAAGTAAACGGTCATGAAGGCGGCGATCTGGCTTTGGTTATAGGCGCCCGTTGCCAGATTTTTCAACACTTCCCTCGCTTGGCATTTGGACAGTGTCTTGTGTTCGATCAATTGGTTGAGGATGTCTTTCATTTCTTGTGGGTGGGTGGGAGGTCAGGGATTGGGGCATGGATCAGGACTCCAGCCAGTTTTGCATGATTTTGGCGCCGTTTTCTGTGAGGATACTTTCGGGGTGAAACTGGACCCCCCTTACGTTGAACTTTTTGTGCCTTACCGCCATGATCTGCTGGTCAGGTGTACGGGCAATCACCTCTAGGTCAGGAGAAAGGGTGGATTCTTCTATAACCCAAGAGTGATATCTTCCAATACTAAATATATCGGGGATTTGCTTAAAAAGCAAGTCTTCCTGAACAGAAACCTTCGATGCCACCCCGTGCAAAACCTCGGAGAGATTTGTCAGACTTCCGCCGAAAGCCTCCCCGATGGCCTGATGTCCAAGGCACACCCCGAGAATTGACTTTTCCGCGGCATATCTAGCGATCAGTTCCGGCATAATTCCAGCCTCGGAAGGCACTCCAGGTCCGGGGGACAAAAGGATTTTATCATATTTATCAACCTCCTCGAGGCTGATTTTGTCATTTCTAAACACGTCCATCACCTCTCCATAGCCTAGTTGTCTGACTATGTACACTAGGTTGTAGGTGAAGGAATCGTAGTTGTCTAATACCAGTATCTTCATTTTTTGAATTGTAAAATTGAAAGATTTGAAAATTGAAAGATCGGCTCCGATTCAAGTGCCATTAATTTCTCCCATTCTCAAAACCTTTTAAATATTTGATTAGTCCTTTCAGCTCACCTGAAAGCTGTATTAAATCCTGGTAGTAAGTCAGATAGGTTCCCTCTTCTATTTTCCCCGCTTTAAAAAGCAAAAAGAGCTGGCTGCGGAGTTCTCCCGCAGATCCTTTTGCGATTTCTAGAAAACGGACAAACTGACGATTGCGATTGTATTCAAAGCCCTCGGCTATATTATTGGAAATAGAAATTGCAGCACCCACAAACTGGTCTTTCGCGCGATAGTCTTTCATCAACATCTCTGAATCTACCAATTGATAGATTTTCAGTCCAACTTCAATCGCATGCTTCCAGACCGGCAAATCCTCAAATCGCTCGTACTTCGCCATAATTTTCCAATTTTGAAATTTTTTAATCTTCAAATTATATATTCTCAGCCGCACGCAAGGCGACTCTAAGTGCTTCCAGTTTATTCGCTACTTCCTGAAGTTCTGAGGGAATGGATGATTTGGCGACTACTCCTGCTCCTGCCTGAAATCTCAACTGATTGTTTTCGGAAACAAAAGAGCGGATCAGGATGGCATGGTTGAAGTCTCCGTTGAAGCCCAGATAGCCGATTGCCCCTCCGTAAAACTGCCGACTGACGTTTTCCAATTCGTCGATAAGCTCCATCGCTCGGTATTTCGGTGCCCCAGTCAGCGTTCCAGCAGGGAAAGTATCCGCCACCAATTGTAGAGGATTGGCTGCCTCCGGCAATTGCCCGGTCACTTTGGATACCAAATGAATCACGTGGGAGTAATACTGGATCTCCTTGAATACGTCCACGTTCACCACATCGGAAGAACGGGAAAGGTCATTTCGGGCCAAATCCACTAACATAACATGCTCTGAGTTCTCCTTGGGATCGTCGTAGAGCTTTCTCGCCAACTCGGCGTCTTCCGCATCATTTCCTGTCCGACGAAAGGTTCCAGCGATCGGATAAATTGTCGCTTTCCGATTGTGCACCACGATCTGAGCCTCCGGTGAGCTGCCGAATACCTTGAACGAACCATAGTCGAAATAGAAAAGATAAGGCGAGGGATTCACCGAACGCAGCGCTCGGTAGACGTTAAACTCGTCCCCTTTGAATTCGGTGGTGAACCTTCTCGAAAGCACGATCTGGAAAACATCCCCGCGAAAACAATGCTCACGTCCTTGGTTGAGGATCTTCAGGAATTGCTCATCGGTGTAGTTAGAAACCTCCTCTCCCACTTTCCTAAAGGAGTAAGTGGGAATGTTCTTGTTGTTGAGCAAGGTTTCAATCTCATCCATGTACTCGGGATTTTCAGCCCCAGCCACGCGGTGTTCAAAGAGATGCAGCTCATTTTTGTAGTGGTCGACCACGATGATGTTCTGATACATGGAGTACTGCATCATCGGGGTTTCATTGGGCTTAGTATTGTCAAGTTTGATATCCTCAAAGTAAGCAAGCGTATCATACTGGATATAGCCAAAAAGCCCGTTGGTGCTAAATTTGAATTTGTCCTGAGTAGGATCAAATTTGTTACCGAAAGACCTCAAACAATCCATCAGCCGCTTTTTGGCGGAGACCTGATACTCTAGGACCTCCCCTGCAGGAAGGCTCTCTCGAACGGACCCGGCATTGAAACTAAAAGTAGCCAGTGGATTGAAACAGATGAACGAATAGCTATTTTCCTGACCATGATAGTCAGAGCTCTCCAGTAGGATCGGATTGGCAAAACGGTCTCTTATCTGCAAGTAAATGCTTACCGGAGTGATGGTATCGGCGAGTCTTTTGCGATAGGTGGTCAGGATCGGAAATTTCACTTGGCTCATTCGGGGATTTTTATTTAGCATGAAAAAAGGCTTACCGGGAAATCCAGTAAGCCTTTTACATATGTTGTTGCGCAAATTTTAGGCAACGGCTTTCTGAGCTTTCCCTTGGAAAGAAATAGAATGCCACCACCAGTATTTATTTGCGATCGTTTTCATAAGACTTCGGCAAATTTAGAAACGGTTTGGAATTTGCAAAGCATCATTTCAATTATTTCAAAAAACAAAGTGTTTTTTTTGGTGAAATCAGTAACAAATCGGGAGTGAACAGAAAAATATCAAGCCAAAACCCAAGAACCAAAAGGTTCGTTCGAAATCATAAACTTGACCCAAATCTCCCATGAAAAAATCAATCCTTTTTTTGA
>CAZTJM010000018.1:0-15703 GCA_964613865.1 uncultured Limnohabitans sp.
ATTCCTGGCCCAGCTTCAACGGAATCCTTGGCCCAGTGACCTCCGTTTTAGACAAAGAGAATAGCTGGACCAAAAAGAGGACGTTTTCAGACTCCCAGTATCTAGGAGAAGTGTGACCACGACCACCTTATCTTCCTTCGATAAGGTTCTGGGCCAACGGCAATCGTGGTTTCCCAATTTTCATCAACGGGCTGCCATATCCTTGGCTCATTTCGATTGTCCTCTCACTTTAACCAGGCTTCCCTAATCTTTCCGATGTAGGTACTTTTGTGGAAATTTTCCTCCTTTTGTTGATTTTTGCAGCAGCTGATCGCTATCCGATTTGCCACTGGGCCCAAGGTTAAAGAAGTTCTTTTCCCGAATAGTAAAATTTCAAGTTTGTTGTAAGAACCCGCGCAGAGTTTTATCCGATTGGTGCGGATAGCACAATTTATAAACCATACAATCGATTGCATTTTATTCAGAATTAGGATTGTATCAAATTTTCATTTTTGGTTTGCTTACAAAAAAAAAGGCATATAGTCAAAACACAGCTTGACCTCCCTGCTATTGAAATTACTAAACAAAATCCATTGAAAATCCATTTTGAATGATTAAAATTGCTCCTTGTATTAAAATAAAACTAGTATTAACTAATACCTCATTCGTTTAGAATTTTTCAAAGATTACCTTGTTTGGTTTTTTATTCATCAGAAACTAGGTATAATTTTTGCGAAGTCGTAAATTCGCATCGGCTTTCGCCTTTCTAACCAACCTATTATGTATTTTCTTTTAGCTACTCTTACCTCTTTTTCCGTGGGATTTTTAATTACCCCAATCGTAATTTCTATCCTTAGAAAGGCCAAAATTGGTGATGTGCCCGGAGGTCGAAAAATTCATAGGAAGTTTACTCCCTCCATGGGTGGGATAGGCTTTGTGCTGGCTACTTTCATTTCTTTGGCGATTTGGGGCTGGCAATTTCCTGTTCCCGATATCCGCTATCTCTTAGGCGCAATAATCTTGATGTTTTTTGTGGGTTTGAGGGACGATATGGTTGAGCTTAAAGCAGGACACAAGTTATTAGGCCAATTTGTAGCGGTTATTTTAGTAGTAGTGGTTGGGGACATCAGGATTAAGGATTTTCAGGGTTTCTTGGGCTTACAGGAAATTTATCCATTAGCGAGCTATATTTTTAGCGCTTTTGTACTCCTTGCCCTTACTAATGCGTTCAATCTGATTGACGGTTTGGATGGCCTCGCTGGTACGATAGCTACTATTTCCCTAAGTCTTTTAGGGGCCTGGTTTTATATCCAAGGTTTAGAAAGTTTTGCAGTGCTCAGCTTTACACTTTTGGGAGGTGTATTGGCGTTTATGGTTTTCAACTGGCATCCGGCAAAAATATTCATGGGTGATACAGGGTCGCTAACTCTTGGGTTTGCGCTGGGAAGTCTTACCATCGCTTTTATGGACCATAATGCGGCTCTACCATCTGGAGCTTTCCTAAAGTTGGAACCTTCCTTCACCGCCGGCGTCGTACTGATGATTTACCCACTGTATGATATGGCAAGAGTATTTGCCAGGAGGATTTTGCAAGGTAAGCATCCCATGTCCGCGGATAAGAGCCATATCCACCATTTCTTGATGAGAATGGGTATGAGACATGATCAGGTTGCTTTGACTTTAGGATTTTTGCAATTCATGCTCATTTTACTGGTCTTTATTTTGGGGGATTTTTCAGACAATTTGGTGATGCCGATCTTGTCTGCATTGGTACTTTTCATGGGCTATAGGCTCGATGCAGTCACAGTCAGGTTCGTTAAGAAAAAAGTAGTCAATTCTCCTAGAGTATTGGAAAGCAGGATGATAACTCCACCCAAAAGAGTTAATATCAAGCTTGAAAAGCAATCAGTGGAATCGGGCAGGATAAATTTGAATTAGCTCTTTGCCACAAGAAATGATAAAAAAAGTCCGTCGTAGGACTTTTTTTATTTTTGGGCCATGCTTGGTGGTTTGCTTTTTGCATATAAAGAGCTATGTTTATCCAAGTCTAAATTTCACCCAAAATTCAATGGCTTATCTTCTTCCTCTTTCCTCTCCTGTTTTTGACGGTAATGAAAGCCATTATATTAAAGAGGTGATAGGCTCTGGCCTATTGGCGACTAACGGTGAGTTTATCGAGAAGTTTGAAAAAAAGCTAAGCTGGAAAATAAGATCGCATCAGGCTGTCGCACTGAACTCTGGAACTTCCGCCTTGCATTTGGCTTTGATTCTTTTGGGTGTTGAGTCAGGAGATGAGGTGATTTGTCAATCTTTTACTTTTTGTGCCTCAGCCAATCCTATAGTCTATTTGGGAGCGAAGCCGGTTTTTGTGGATAGTGAAACCGATACCTGGAATATGTCTCCTGAATTGTTGGAGGATGCTATCTTAAGCAGAATATCCCAAGGCAAGAAACCAAAGGCTATTGTCGTGGTTCATTTATTTGGAATGCCTGCTAAGATGAAGGATATCCTGGAAATATCTGAGAGATACGATATTCCGGTGTTGGAGGATGCCGCAGAGGCAGTTGGTAGTACCTATATGGGGAGAAGCTGTGGTTCCTTTGGTAAAATCGGAGTGTTTTCTTTTAATGGGAACAAGATTATCACCACTGGCGGCGGTGGAGCACTGCTCTCTAACGACGTAAGTATTGTGGAGAAAGGCAAGTACCTTTCCACCCAGGCAAGAGAAGACTTGCCATACTATCAGCATCTGGAGATCGGATACAATTATAGGATGAATAATATGGCTGCTGGAATTGGCCTCGCTCAGCTGGAAAAGCTGGATGAATGTGTATCTAAGCGAAGGGCCGTGAATCAGCTGTACAGAAAACTTTTGGAAGGTTTTCCAGGTATCGAATTTCAGCCGGAACTTGATGAATCCTATTCTAATTTTTGGTTGAGTACCGTCCTGATAGATGAGAAGAAGACCGGCTTTTCCAACGATAAGTTGCGGGTCAGGTTATTCCGAGAAGGTATTGAAACCCGTTTTTTGTGGAAACCTTTACACCTTCAGCCTGTATTTAGAGGCGCTCGTTTCTATGGAGGGCGGGTTTCCGAAAAGCTTTTTCTAAGTGGCATTTGCTTGCCCAGTTCAGAAAACCTCAGCCATGAGGACCAGAAAAAGGTCGTCCGTGTCTTTGAGAAAACGCTGAGTAAAGTTTTGTGAAGTGATTTACAGGGCTTACGGAAAAAGGGGTTTGGACCTCTTTCTTTCCTCATTGATGCTTATCGTTTTTTCGCCCGTTTTTCTTTTCCTTTTTTTAGTTCTATCCTTTCACTTTCGAGGGTCCCCCTTTTTTTTGCAAAACAGACCGGGTAAAGACGGTGTCTTCTTTCGGATACTGAAATTCAAAACCATGAACGACCGCAGGGCGGAAGACGGAAGCTTGCTTTCTGATGGAATGCGGATTACCTGGCTTGGCAAAATTGTAAGAATGACCTCGCTGGATGAAATACCGCAGCTGATCAATGTATTGAAAGGGGACATGAGCTTAGTCGGACCGCGGCCGCTTCTCCCCGAATATTTGGAGCTCTACAGTTCTGCGCAGAAAAGACGGCATGAGGTCAGACCGGGGGTCACTGGATTAGCCCAAATCAATGGGCGTAACACGATCTCTTGGGGGCAGAAGTTCGACTATGATATCCAATATGTAGAAAAGATGTCCCTTGGACTGGACCTGAAGATATTATTTCAGACCCTGTGGAACGTGCTGCGTGGTAAAGGCGTCAGTCAACAGGGGCAGGCGACGGTAGGAAAATTTAACGGGACAAACTAAATAATGAGAAATTTCATGATTTATAAACTTTAATTAATTGATAATCAATTGAATGAATTTTTATTAAGTTCATTTTTTTGATTTATCGAGAAAGCTCTCCTAAAAAATATGTTTAAAACATACAAAAAAAGTGTGATGATTTTTGGGCATAAGTATTGAGAGGTCCGAGCACTGTCGAAAAGTGTAGAAAAGTGGGGGAAATTAAAAAAACTGTTTACTTTGCGGCTGGAAAAAATGATTTAATAGTGGGCACAACTGTTTTTGGCTATTTGAAACTATCTCTACTATGAATTTTTTGTCCGGCCTCAAGATCCTTCCAAGATGGATCATTGCCACCCTAGACTCACTGATTTTTTTTCAGTGTGCGCTATTCGGCTATTTGGTCAGGTTCAATTTCGAATTGGAGCTTATTGAACAATACGATGCTTTCGCCGGAAGCTTCACTTTTATGGTAGGGGGACTTCTGGTCATGCAGAATACCCGTAGCTATGAGGGGATCGTAAGACACACAGGCTTCCGCGATGGTTCGAACATTTTCAAGACCGTTCTAGCCAATTTCATCCTTTTGCTCTTTCTCAATTTTTTCAATGGGAACCTTCTAAACGATAGATTTCTTCTTCCGACCTCTGTTCTGGTCATAGCCAGTTTGTCGGCGATGTTTATGCTGATTTTTTATCGCTTGCTTGTAAAGGAACTCTTTGTTTACATCAAAAACGGATTCGCGGAGCGTGAGCTTCGCCATGGTGTCATCTTCGGTGCTGGTGAGGCTGGAATAATCGCACAAAGCGCAATTAAAAAAGACAGCAAGAGCCAGATGAACATCGTCGCGTTTTTGGATGACGATTCAAAAAAAGAAGGTAAGAATATCGACGGAAAGCGGATTTATAAAGGCTTGAATGACCTGGAAAGGCTCGTAAATCTCTATGGAATCACCGATCTGATCATCAGTGTGAGGGATCTTTCTGTCTCAAGAAAAAACGAGATCATCGACGAATGCCTTCGGCTCAACGTTTCGGTGTCCATGGTGCCGCCTGTGGATCAGTGGATCAATGGGGGGCTTAACGCCGGAGCCATACGTGAAATTAAGATTGAAGACCTCTTGAGTAGAGAACAGATCTTATTGGATAACCCGAGGGTTGAAGAGGACTTAAAAGGGAAAGTAGTGCTGGTGACGGGCGCAGCTGGGTCCATAGGATCGGAGCTGTGTAGGCAGATTTCCCACTACCACCCAAAGCTGATTGTCTTGCTTGATATCGCCGAGTCGCCGCTTTATGATATAGAGCAGGAGTTCAGGGAACATCATCCGGGCTGTTCGATCAAGATTATTTTGGGTGACGTGAGGAACAGGAAGAAGATGAAAGAGGTATTCCGGGAGTTCAAGCCTGGTGTGGTCTTTCATGCCGCTGCCTATAAACATGTGCCGATGATGGAGAACTATCCCGAAGAGGCGATTCTGTCCAATGTAATCGGCACCAAGATATTGGCAGACCTCTCCGTGTTAGCCCAGGTCGAGAAGTTTGTCTTTGTGTCCACGGACAAAGCGGTGAATCCCACCAATGTAATGGGTGCCAGCAAAAGAGCCGCAGAGATGTACGTGCAGGCCTTGAACCAATATTTGGATACCCATCACAAAAAGATACATACCAGGTTTATCACTACCCGATTTGGAAACGTGCTGGGCTCAAACGGTTCCGTAATTCCGCTTTTCAAAAAGCAAATCATAAATGGAGGGCCGATTACCGTTACACACCCCGAGATAACCCGCTATTTCATGACCATTCCGGAAGCTTGCCAACTAGTATTGGAAGCTGGTGTTATGGGTGAAGGGGGGGAGATCTATGTCTTTGACATGGGGGAACCGGTGAAAATCCTGGATTTGGCGAAGAAGATGATACAGCTCTCCGGCAAAAAGGTGGATGTCGACATCAAAATCAATTTCAGCGGCTTGAGAGAAGGAGAAAAGCTTTTCGAAGAACTCTTGAATGATTTTGAAACCGTGAAGATTACCCACCATCCCAAAATTAAAATCGCCCAAGTCCTACCTTCTTCCTATCATAGGATCGATGGACAAATCGAGTTTTTCCAAGAGTTGATCGGCAAGAACAACGAAACGGATCTTGTCAGACATTTGAAAGCCCTTGTCCCCGAATTTATTTCCAATTCTTCGCGGTTTGAGGTTTTGGACCGGATGAACTGACAGCGTTACACACTAACTATTCAAAGCCGTTTTTTTAAGACGGCTTTTTTATTTCCCAAACTTTCTTTGCCATTCGTACCTTTGCGGGGATTTAAGGATAAAAACCTTACCATGAAAAAGACACTAAACCTCCAACTGAGTCCCGAAGAGGCCTACAACCCCGACAGTTTTAAACTAGCGGTACTCAAAGCTTCCGGCCTGACGTCTGATACTGAAAATGCATTTGCCAGACAGACCAAAAGGTCTATCGATGCCCGGGGACGCCGCGTCAAAGTGAATGTTGAGGCTGAGCTGTTTTTAAACGAGAAGCCGGGCTCCCTTCTGGATCATTTTTCTGAGTACCCTAATGTACGAACTGCTGATCCACTGATTGTCGTTGGCGCGGGACCGGCAGGACTCTTTGCCGCACTAAGGGCGATTGAGTTGGGCATTAGGCCCATTGTAATCGAAAGGGGAAAAGATGTCAGGACGCGGCGCAGGGACCTCGCCGCCATCAACAAAGAAGGAATCGTAAATCCGGATTCAAACTATTGTTTTGGAGAAGGCGGTGCCGGTACCTATTCCGACGGCAAACTATACACCCGCTCTAAGAAGAGGGGGGACATTCGGAGGATTATGGAAATTCTGGTTGCCCACGGTGCAACAGAGGAGATTTTAGTCGACTCGCACCCCCATATTGGAACCAATAAACTGCCCGTTTTAGTCGCGAAGCTGCGGGAGAGTATCCTAGAGGCAGGCGGGGAAATTCTCTTTGAGACGCGTGTCGAAGATTTCATTTTGGAAGGAGATGAGCTCTGCGGGGTAGTCACCCATCAAGGAGATCAGATCAAAGGTTTGGGGGTTATTTTGGCAACTGGGCACTCTGCTAGGGATATTTTTTATCTCTTGGACCGCAGAAAGATTCTGATCGAAGCCAAGCCCTTTGCATTGGGAGTGAGAATAGAGCACAGTCAAAATCTCATCGACCGGATCCAGTATCATTGTGATTTGGACAGGGGGCCCTATTTGCCGGCTTCTTCTTACTCACTTGTTCAGCAGACGGATTTCCGGGGAAAACAAAGGGGTGTTTTTAGCTTTTGTATGTGCCCAGGGGGATTTATCGTCCCGGCTGCCACTGCTCCTGGAGAATTGGTAGTAAACGGGATGAGTCCGAGTCGCCGCGACAGTAAATTTGCGAATTCCGGAATGGTTGTCTCCGTAGAATTGGAAGACCTGCCGGAATATCAAAAGTACGGAGCACTTGCCGCTATGAATTTCCAGGCCGATGTGGAAAAGAAAGCATGGGAGCTAGGCGGCAAAACCCAAGTTGCTCCGGCTCAGAGGATGGTGGATTTTGTAAATGGTAAGGTAGGTGCGTCGCTTTTGGATACCTCTTACCAGCCAGGATTGAAGTCGGTAGACATGAGGGAAGTGCTTCCTGACTTTATCTCGGCTCGATTGGCCATGGCATTTAAGGCTTTTGGTCAAAAAATGAAAGGCTATTTCACCAATGATGCCCAGCTAATAGGTGTCGAGAGCCGAACGTCTTCACCGGTTCGAGTTCCTAGGGACAGGGAGACTTTCGAGCATCCCCAGATCAAAAGACTCTACCCTTGCGGAGAAGGCGCCGGGTACGCAGGAGGGATTGTCTCCGCGGCGATGGATGGTGAGCGCTGCGCGGAAAAGCTGATCGAGGCATATGCCAAATCAAAGGCCTAAAGCAAAGTCAAACCCATAGATCTCGCCTCGGACTAATCAGCTTTGCCGACCTCCAACTATTACTCCCCGATATTGTATTCCGGTTTCCAGTTTTTGATCTCGCCTGAGTAGAGTGACTCATTGGCCAATGCCACGGATATCGCCGTTTTTCCGCCGGTAGCCACGTTGGATTCGGGTTTTGTTGCCTTGGAGAGAGACTCATAATATGCCTCTAATGCATAGATAGTTCCGTCTTTCGTTGGTTCTTCGGTGAGTTGGATTCCCTTTTTGTCGCTGGCCCAGATCAGTGGAGTAGCACCGCTTACCCCATCCACTTCTTCTAACTCTTGCCTAGTCTGAGGCTCAGGATAAAACATTCCCTCGTTGGTCAGCAGGTTGATCATGCCTTTGGAGCCCTTGATCTTGAAGGAATAACCTTCGTGCTGATTTGCGCAGGTAGCGCCAAAATTCCCGACCATTCCCTGATCTTCGTAGCGTACAGTCAGCTGCACATTGTCAAAGGTCTCCCTTCCGTCTTTGTAAAAATCAATGCCGCCGGTGCTGAATAGCGTGCTGGGATTGGTTTCAAATGCCCAATGGATGAAGTCCATCTGGTGGGAAAGCAACTCAGCGACGAGTCCGCCGGAGTAGTCTTTGTACATCCTCCAGTTGATTTTTCGCTCGAGGGCCGGGTCATGCACAGGCCGACGCCAGTTCCAGTTGCGATCCCAGCGCGCATCTATCGAAGTCACCTTGCCCAGATAGCCTTTTTGGATATAGTCCTTGACTTTAAAGTAAAGGGGAGAATAGCGGTACTGGTGGCCGATTTGGACGATCTGCTTGGGATAACTATGTGAAATATTCACCAGATCCAAGGCCTGGTCGACTTGGAAAGTCATCGTTTTTTCCAGGAAAAGATGCTTTCCTGCCTCCAGGGTAGCTTTTCCGTGCTGGTAATGAAGGTAGAGAGGAGTGGCAATGATGACTACATCAATGTTCTTGTCCTCAAGCAACTTTCGGTAGTCTTTGTAGAAAACGATCGCTTTGCCCGCACTGGCTTTTTTGGCATTTTCCAATCGGAAATCCAGCTCATCGCAAATGCCGATCACTTCAAATTTGTCTGAAAGCTTGGTGATGGTGTTGTAGATCCCCGAACCCCGATCCCCAAAACCGATGATACCAACCTTGAATTTTTGATTGGCGGGCTTGGCAATACTCCAAAGTCCCGAACTTCCCAAAACCGCAGTAGCCAAACCGGCAGACTTGATAAACTGTCTTCTTTCCAAAACCTGTTCTATTTAACTTGTCGCGAAAAATAACGAAATCGCAGAAGGTGCCGTCCTGATTTGGGAAGGAATGCATGGGATGTGGCGGATAAACTACGCAAACGATTTCAAGAAAAGTAGTTTGGGAAGCTACGTTTATTGGGCTGCATTTTAGTTTGGAACTTCGATCTGTCATTTTGCGTCAGGGATTCTGCTCTGCCGGTCAATCGCCTTAACTTTGGACCTTAGGAAATGGAATTTGCCATAGTAGATATAGAAACTACCGGGGGCTCACCCGCCGGGGGAGGGATCACGGAGATCGCCGTATTGATACACGATGGGGAGCAGGTGGTCCGTGAGTTTCAGACCTTGATTAATCCGGGACAGTCAATTCCCACCTACATCACAGGCCTTACTGGGATTGACAACCAGATGGTCAGCGACGCTCCCAGTTTTGAAGAGATAGGCGATGAGCTTTGGGATCTTTTGGATGGACGGGTTTTCGTCGCCCATTCAGTCAATTTTGATTTCGGATTTATCCGAGAAGCTTTTTTGAATATCGGTAAAGACCTAAAGTCTCTAAAGCTATGTACCGTGAGACTTTCCCGCAAAGCTTTCCCTGGTCTGAGTTCCTACAGTTTGGGACGGCTTTGTGAAAACCAGAAAATCCCAATCTTGGCGCGTCATAGGGCTATGGGCGATGCAAGGGCGACGGCAATTTTGTTTGACAGGATTATTAAAGAAAATCAGGAAGTGGTTTTTTCGTCAATGAAGAGGAATTCGGGCGAGGCTTTTCTTCCTCCTAATTTTCCCCTCTCAAAGTTCCGTCAGATTCCGGAGGCCTGCGGCGTCTACTACATGCTGAATGCCAAGGGCAAGATCATCTATGTAGGCAAGGCCCTGAATATCCGGGAGCGCTTCAAAGGACATTTTTCCGGAGGGGTTTTGCCCCAGCTCAAGCAGCAGCTGAAAAGCGAAGTCACTGACCTGCAATGGCAGCTGACTGGATCGGAGGTGATGGCTTTGCTGGTTGAGACTTTGGAGATCAAGCGGATTTGGCCTATCTATAATTCCGCCTTGAAATTGCCGAAAACACTCTGGGGTCTTTTCCACTACCAAGACGGTTCGGGATACTATCGCTTTCAGGTAGCCAGGGTGACAAAGAACCTCGTACCCCTGGAAACCTTCTTTTCTTCCGAGGAAGCGATGCAGTTTTTGAAATCCGGCATCGAAGCTTATAGCCTTTGCCAAAAACTATGTGGACTGAGGAAGGTAAGTTGTGAGGTCGTTCACGATGAAAGTTGTCTGGGGGCTTGCAAGTCTTCGGAATCTCCCGGGGATTACAATTCACGAGTGGAGGAATTCCTTACCTTAATCCATGAATCCAAAAGGGATCTGATGCTGACTCTCCCCGGAAGGGTGGAGGGGGAGAAGGCGTTCTGCTACTTCGAAGCGGGAATGCTCAGTAGATATTCCTATTTGAAAATGGATGATTTCCCAAATCCGAAAGAGCTAGAGGTCGTGCCGAAGGTGCCCGAGACCTTCTATATCCTGAGGCAGTTTATCCACCAGCTTGCGCCTGAGCAAATCAGGGTCTTTGCTGGTCGCTAGAAACAGCGCTAAGTGCCGAAAAGCTAAAACGCAACCTGATTTAGGTGTGTCAATTCATGCGTTTAATTTCCACTCGCCCTCTATAAAGCTATAGTAGATTGTGTCCCTTCTTCGCCCATGGGTGAGCAGTGTGTGGCTACGGAGTATCCCTTCCTCGATAGCTCCCAATTTCAAGAGGGCCTTTCGGGCTGGAATATTCAACACGTCGGTTTTGATCTCGACCCGCTTCAGTCTCATGGTGCCAAAGCAATAGTCCAGCATGAGTTTTTTCATGGCCTGATTGATTCCGGTTCCCTGAAAATCCCTTCCCAACCAAGTCCAACCGATTTCTATTCGCTCGTCCCTGGGGGAATAGTTGCCGAACGCGGTGGCCCCCGCCACTTTTCCGCTCTCTTTCTCCACTACTGTAAATTGCAGTCGCTCTGCCTTGAAATGGGGCTCAGCCCATTTTTCCATCTCCTTCGGTATGCTCAAGTCATAGGTGAAATAGGTCCACATTTCAGCGTCCAAAGCAATGGGCTGAAGCAGAGGTAAGTCCTCCGCTTTCATTGGAGCCAGGCGGATGCGACTGTCTTCCAACACCAAGTCACGGTCAAGCCTCATCCCAACACTTCTTTGATTGCTTTGTTATACAGGGCGATTTCCTCGAGGGTGCCGGTCGAAATCCTGCACCAATCGTTTAGAGGAGGGAATGGCCTGCCGATGATAAAGCCTTTTTCAGCCATCGTTTTTCCCAGTTCGGAGATGTCCTTTCCAGCTTGAAAGAATACAAAATTGGCATGTGACTCCAAATAGGGCAATTTCAATTCATCCAAGGTCGAGGTGATCATCGCTTTGGCTTCTGCGTTTTTCTGAAGGGAAAACTTGTAAAAATCCTTGTCCGCAAGGGCTGCTTTTCCCGCTTCTATGGCCATGATGTTGGTATTTGCGACGACTCGATCACGTAATTTTTGCGCGAGCTCGGGTTTGGCAACCAGGTATCCTATCCGTATTCCGGCCAATCCATAGACCTTGGACAGGGTGCGGGACACGACTACATCATGCCCTTTTTTCACCAATTCAACCATGCTTGGATAGTTGGCGGTCGTAATGTAATCATAGTAGGCTTCGTCGCTGAAGACCACGGTTCTTTTGCTTACCGTTTCGCAGAAATCCACAACCTTCTCTGCCGGCAGTAGCTTGCCCGTGGGATTATTGGGATTGCAGAGGAACACCAAGCCTGTCTCGAAGCTCACGCGTTTTTCTATCTCATCCAGGTCAAAGTCAAGATCCTTGTTTAGCGGTACCCAGTTGATTTCGGTGCCCCAAAGCTCTGCGTATTCCATCATGGAAAGGAAGGTTGGGGCGCAGGTGATGATTTCCCTGCCTTTTCCAAAAGTAATACCTGCTACTTTGAGCCCTTCTGTAGATCCGGCTACCAAGACGATGTGGTCTTCGGGTACGCCTTCTTTTTCGGCGATCATTTTCGCCAAAGAACTGTTTTGGCTCCATGGATACCGGCAGCCACTGTCAAAAGCAGCCGTCATGGCTTTACGCATCGATTCGGAGGGGCCGTAGGGATTTTCATTCGATCCTAGACGTATTGGGCCTGCGAGGGGGCGGGGATTATACTTGCGGATTTCAGCCGCGCTCAGCGAAGATACCACTCCTCCAGCACCCAACAGTGCGAGGCCACTCCCAAGCGAAGTGGTTTTTAACCAAGTCCTTCTTGATAGACCCTTCATTGTATTTCAGTTTTGATTGTTAAAATACTAAGGTTTTGCCGACAGTTTTGGAAATATTTCATTTTTCAAGATACTTTATTTGTAGGAAGTTTTTGGGGCTAAAATCAGATAAAAAATGTTTTTATTCTGAAAATTGATTTTTTACGGAATAAATATTTAAATTATTCCAAGCACAATTAACCCTAAATCCAATATAACATGAAAAAGATTTTAATGCTCTTGGTTTGTGGGTTGCTATGGGCGGGAGTCCTCAGAGCCCAGCAAACTCAGTATATGGTATTCGAATTCATCAAGGTGGAGAAAGACCAGCTTTTTGACTACATCGAGTTTAAGGATCTGATGGAGAAGGTCTATCGACAAGCACTCAACGACAAGCGGATAAAAGCTTGGGATTTTTGGTCCCTACAAAACGGAGCGGACGAGGGTGATTTCCAATATATCATGGTGACAACCTACGACGATCCAGTCAAAATGATGAACGGATTGGATGATGAAGCAATGATGGAATATACCAAAATCGCATATCCCCACCTGAGTGGCACTCAGGTAATGGCGCTGTTTGAGCAGTCTTTGAGTATGCGGGATATGCCAATGCGCCTCTATATGCGGGAGATCGTCTCGACGGATGACAATTTTCAGTTTAAACCTGGAGCTTTGGCTTCCTTTGACCTGATGAAGGCGGTAGAAGGGAAGTTTGAAGAGTATGAAAAGGCTGAAATTGAGGTATTCAGGCCGATTCACCAGAAAAGAATCGAGCAGGGCTTGATGGGGCATTGGAGCTTTTTGAGAACCGCTCTCCCCCAGGGGTCAGAGGCCAAATCCACCCATCTGACCCTGAATATGTATAAAGATTACATGCAGTTTTTCAATGCCCAGGCTTATGAAGATCTGTCCCAAACTGCCGAACAAAGAGAAGCAGTCAATGAAGGCCTGAACTCAAGGGACCAAAAATGGGTTTACTTGGCAACACTCGAAAATGTAGTTAGATAATAGTCCGGTTTGACTAGTTGAAAAAGAGGCTCCTTTCTGGGAGCCTCTTTTTTTTTTTTGCTGTCGATAGTTTGCTTGGGATGTTAGGCTTCCAAAATGGTTTTGATCTGCGCAATCTCCTCGATGCTGAATTTGGTGTTTTTGATTGCTGCTACATTGTCGTCCAGTTGCTCTGCCTTGGAGACCCCGATCAAGACCGAAGTGATCCGAGGATCCTTCAGAAGCCAAGAGATCGCCATTTGCGCGAGTGTCTGATTACGTACTTGGGCTATTTGGTTGAGCTTGGCGATGAGCTCCAGTTTTTCGGGGGCGATTTGGGCGGCTTTCAAATATCGGCCGTCCTTGGCTGCGCGCGAGTCGGCTGGGATTCCCTTTAGGTATTTGTCGGTAAGTAAGCCTTGTTCGAGCGGAGAGAATGCAATGCTTCCGACTCCATTGCTGCCGAGTACATCCAAAAGGCCTTTTTCCACCCAGCGGTCGAGCATACTGTAACGTGGCTGATGGATGAGAAGGGGTGTACCCATAGCTTTTAGGATTTGATAGGCTTTTTCGGTGTCTTCAGGCTTGTATTGGGAGATGCCCACGTATAGGGCTTTGCCTTGTCGAACGAGCTGGTTCAAAGCCCCCATTGTTTCCTCCAGAGGGGTATTTGGGTCCGGTCTGTGGTGGTAGAAAATATCCACATAGTCCAGTCCCATACGCTTAAGGCTTTGGTCGCAGCTTGCGATCAGGTATTTTCTCGATCCGAAATTCCCGTACGGCCCCGGCCACATGTCCCATCCAGCCTTGGAGGATATCAGCAGCTCATCGCGATGGGCAACAAAGTCCTTTTTGAAAATCCGACCGAAGTTTTCTTCCGCGGATCCATACGGAGGACCGTAGTTGTTTGCCAAATCAAAGTGGCAAATGCCTAGGTCAAAAGCTCTTCTCAGGATTTTTCTGCCTAACGTGAGATCTGCATTATGGCCGAAATTATGCCAAAGGCCCAGGCTGATTTCGGGCAGCATAAGTCCGCTCTGCCCACAATAGCGATAGTTCATTTGGCCGTATCGATCCGGGGCGGGTTGATAGGTCGGAAGTGGATTGTGATCGTTGATTTGCATAGTTTACCAGGATTGATTTCAGTTAGGCGAACCAAAATAAGGCAAGAAGACATGATATCAAACCTATACCAAGCAAGAGCGCAAAGCTTTTCCAGATATACTTGATCCATTCGTTGTAGGCCACCCCCGCAGCGGCGATGACGGCCATCATCCCTCCGTTGTTAGGGATGACCAGGTCCATCAAACCCGCAGGATACTGATAGGATAGGACTGCGATTTGGCGGGATACTGTCAGCAAGTCCATGAGAGGACTGGCCAAAGGAATGGTCAGTACAGCCTGGCCTGAGGTGCTGGGGACAAGGCCGTGCACCAAAGCTTGAGTGACAAAGATCCCCACGGAAGCCATCGCCGTGGGAAGAGCTTCTAAAGGGGAAAACATCGCTTGGATCAAGGTGTCGATGACCTGCGCTTTCTCCAAGATCAGATAGACGCTTCTGGCCAAACCGATCAAAACTCCTGCAAAAATCATCTCAGAAAATCCTTGAGAGTAGGCTTTTGCCGTTCCATTGACACCCAGTCCGCTTACCAAGCCACAGGTTGTTCCGATGACAAAAAACAAAGCAGACATTTCGTTGTAGCCCCAGTCTTTTTGGATGATTCCCCAGGGCATGATGATCATTCCCGCGCCGGTCAGCAGGAGGATAATTCCGTGTGATCGGGATATCCTAACCGGAGCAAATTCTCCTTTTTCCAAATTCGCGGGTGGAATTTTTCCCCATCTCAGGTGGAAAGCAGTCCAGGAAGAGAATGCCAAAACCAAGAAAACCATACGATAAAGGAAGCCTTGTGAAAAGTCCACTTCTGCGATTTCTTGGGCGAGCAGGGAGCCAAAAGGGTTGATTGGTGAAAAGGATGCGCCCACCAAGGCTGATCCAAGGGAAAGCGCGATAATCGCCCGCAGATCGTAGTTGATTTTTTTGGCGAGCAAAGCCAGGACGGGAACCATCGCGATAATCTCTTCCTGCATCCCAAAACTTGCTCCCCCCAGAAAGAAAAAGCAACTGAAAATCACCAAGAGGATGAATTGTGAATTTCTAAAACGATACACCAAAGCCTCAATCCCAACCTGGAGGGCGCCGGTTTTTTCCACGACATAAAAGGCACCCCCGATCAAAAGAATCAAAACGATGATATCCGAACCGAGAATGATTCCCTCAGGTATGGAAAGCAATGTGTCGAATAGCGTGATATCCCGGTCTTCGGTCAGTTGAAAACTGCCCGGCACGACAATTTCCCTCCCAGTCTTCTCATCCAACACCCGCTCAAAGCTTCCCGAAGGAACAAGCAATGTGGAAAGGGCAGCCAGGATCAGAAAGCCTAGCAAGATGACCATGGGATTGGG
>CAZTJM010000018.1:15713-47986 GCA_964613865.1 uncultured Limnohabitans sp.
GGAATGAGAATTTCATTAGGGTTTATTGAGCTATGACTTTGATGATTTCACTGGGGATAGACTTTCGAAAGTCATACTTGTCTTCGGAATTGCAAATCAGGAAAAGACCGACCTCAAGGCTGGGAGCGTATATCAATATGGAACTGAAACCCCCTTGCTCCCCAAAGTGGCCAAAAAATTCGATGTTTTGTAGCGTGATCTTCTGGAATCCCGCGGGACTTTCTGTTCCGGCCTTCAGCCAGTTTAGCTCTTGGTCAAAAGCCCCCATACTTCCCCGGCACAGATGCAGCAAAGCTTTTGAAAGATCATCAGCGGTCAAAACCAAGCTTGAGGAAGGAGAGGGAAGACGCTCAAATTTCAAATTTTCAGGCTGGATTCTTTTCCAAAGAAAGGTTCGCTTATGGCCCGGGGATGTAAATAAACTTTCCTCCGAAAAAAAACTTTGAGCCATACCGGCAGCTTCCAGCGTATTTTCCTTGACCAAGTCTCCAAATCGCCGGCCGGAGCTTGCCTCCAGGATATAGCCTATGAGATCGAAATTTACGTCAGCATACCGGTAGGCCTTATTTTGCTGATCCGGGGAAGTCAGCTGGTCGGGCAAGAGGCTGAGTTTGCGTTTTTCTTCCTGAGCTAAAAGGTTTTTTATGGAGCGGGAGTCTTTAAGTCCCGAGCGATGCTCCAGAAGCTCGCGAAATGTGATCTGACCAAATTCAGGCGGCAACTTTCCGCCCCTAGGCATGAGGGCATTGACCGCCGTATCCATGGAGAAGCCCTCCGCCAATCCGTAATTCGCCAAGGCCAAAGCGGTGAAAATCTTGGAAACTGACGCCACTGGGAGATGGCTCTGTAGCGTCAGGCTGTCCTTGGTTTCCAGGTTTTCATAGCCGAATGCTTTGAGATAGGTGATTTTCTCGTCTTCAATGATGCCGACGGCAATGCCAGGAATCAAAAAGTCGCTCAGGCTACGGACAAGTATGGAGTCGATTGTTGCCTCACGCGATTCGGGGTGGGATTTAGGCGTCAGTCTTACTTTGGGGTAGCTTTGCCACCATTCCCAAGCCAGAAATAGCAATAGCCAAAATACAATGCCCAGGATTGCATATTTGATTTTCCAGTTCATGGCCTGAGGTGTAGGTTTTCGGGTGAAAAATCGGCAAACTGGAGATGCTTGATTTCGGCCATTCGGGACTTGGTGTTTTTGGGCGACAGGAATCTCCGATGGATCTTTTTGCGTTCTAAAAAGATAAAATCTAGAGAGGTGTTTTTCCTGCCAATCAGTTTCTTAAGGTAAAGGAAAAAAAACAAAAACCGGCAAAAATAGACAGTAAGCTGTAATGCTACATTTCCTGTTTTTCTCAGGAATGTAAAAGGAGTTTCTCCAGAGTTTTCATTCCCTCAGTCGCTTTTTGTTGGATCACCGTCACATCCTTAGCGAGACTAAAATCGGGAACTTGTGGGTCAATTAGGAATTTCTTCGCCATTCGAGGGACATAGTTGATGAGGCTCGCCGCAGGATAGACTTGCAGTGAGGTGCCCAAGACCAAAAAGAAGTCGGCTTTTTCTGCAAGCTTCATCGCGGGAACCATCATGGGTACCGCCTCGCCAAACCAGACGATGAAGGGCCTAAGCTGGCTGCCTTTCTCACATTTGTCTCCGACCTTGATCTCCCAATGCTCAAGGGGGTAGACGAGGCTTGGATCCAGAGAGCTTTGCGCTTTGGCAAGCTCACCATGTAGGTGAAGGACCTGTGAGGAGCCGGCCCGCTCGTGGAGGTCATCGACGTTTTGGGTGATTATCTGTACCTCGAAATGTTCCTCTAGCCTGGCCAAGGCCAAATGAGCTTCGTTGGGCTGACATTCCCGGGCTTGTTTTCGACGCTGGTTGTAAAAGTCAAGGACAAGTTCCCGGTTTTTTCTCCAGCCCTCCGGAGAGGCCACCTCCATGATGTCGTGATTTTCCCAAAGACCGTTGCCGTCTCTGAAGGTTCGGATGCCGCTTTCTGCTGAAACACCGGCGCCGGAGAGAACTACCAGTTTTTGCTTCATGGCTGGGATGGAAAAACAAACCCGAGGTGCGGGACCTCGGGTGCTTTAAGTTAGGTAGAGAGAATGTTGGCGACTCTAAGGTCCTCTTCGTCCACGGTCTTGTCATCGACGATGGCTTTGACTATCGGTGTAAAGACAACTTTGTTGTTAATCATGCCCGCCATCACATCATATTTGCCCTGCATGAGTCCTTCGACTGCTGCCACGCCGAGCTTGGAGGCCAATAGCCTGTCGAAAGATGATGGTGCGCCACCGCGCTGCAAGTGTCCGAGTATGGTGACTTTGATGTCGTAGTTGGGAAGGTTCTTTTTGACTTTCTCCGCAATTTCCTGAGCTGAGCCACTTTTGCCTCCTTCTGCCACGATGACAATGTTGGAGGATTTCATGGCTTTGGATCTCGACTTGAGCTTTTCTACCAGATTTTCGATTGGAGTTCTGTTTTCGGGGATAAGGATCGCAGCCGCAGCACTACCTATACCTGCATTGATGGCAATAAAGCCGGCATCCCGCCCCATCACTTCCACAAAGAACAAGCGGTCGTGGGAGGTAGCCGTGTCCCGGATTTTGTCGATTGCCTCTATGGCAGTGTTGCAGGCAGTGTCGAATCCTATCGTAGAGTCTGTACCCGAGAGGTCATTGTCTATGGTGCCGGGAAGTCCTATGGATGGGATGCCGTGCTCCTGGAAAAACAGGTGGGCACCTGTCAGGGATCCGTCACCGCCGATGACTACGAGTGCGTCTATGCCCAGTGCATTGAGATTGTCGTAGGCCTTTTTTCGGCCTTCTGGAGTGCGAAACTCCTCGCTTCGCGCTGATTTGAGAAAGGTGCCTCCCCGCTCCAACACGTGGGTGATGTTTTTGGAGTCGAGTTTCTTGATGTCGTTTTGGATCATTCCCTCGTAGCCGCGGTAGATCCCGTACATTTCCAGATTGTAGTAAAAGCCGGTCCTGACCGCGGCACGTATGGCGGCGTTCATTCCCGGTGCATCTCCACCCGAGGTGAGCACACCTATTTTTTTGATGGTTTTGGCTTCCATTTTTTAAGATTGTGTTAAGGCTTTAAACATGAGTGCCGCAGAGGCGGGATTGGTGGCCAAGGGAATGTTGTGTACGTCACAGATCCGCATGAGCATTTGCACATCGGGTTCGTGGGGATGCTTGTCCAGAGGGTCGCGAAAGAAAATAACGGCGGAGAGCTTTTTTTCAGCTGCCAAAGCCGCGATCTGGGCGTCGCCTCCCAAGGGCCCCGAGAGAAGACGTTCTACTTCAAACCCAGCTCTCTCGATATGCGAACCGGTGGTGCCAGTGGCAACCAGCTCGATATCAGTGCGGTGCAAGGCATCGCGAAATCCGGTTAAAAAATGTACCATGTCGGCTTTTTTTCCATCATGGGCAATCAGGGCGATTTTCATGAAGAGGTTCTAATAGGTTTGAATCAAAGTTAGGAAAAATTCGCGTTTCCGACCTTAGACCAGTTCTTTATGCTGGTTTAAATTAAGGCCAAAACGAAATTTAGTGGTCCGTTTTTCCTTCCAGCATCAATAGAAAGGAATATTCCAACGCGAGCTCTTTAAGCGCATTGAATCTTCCCGAGGCTCCTCCATGGCCTGCTTCCATATTGGTCTCCAGCAGTAGCAGGTTTTGGTCGGTTTTCAGCTCCCTGAGTTTGGCCACCCACTTGGTGGGCTCCCAATATTGGACTTGGGAATCGTGAAGCCCAGAAGTCACCAGTAAATTGGGGTAGGCTTTTGCCTCGACATTGTCATAGGGAGAATAAGAGAGCATGTAGTCATAGTATTCCTTGTTCTTGGGATTGCCCCATTCCTGAAACTCGCCCGTGGTCAATGGGATGCTTTCATCCAGCATGGTGGTCACGACATCGACGAAGGGCACGTTGGCAATGGCTCCGTTGAATAGCTCGGGTCTCATGTTGATCACCGCCCCGACAAGAAGTCCGCCTGCGCTTCCGCCCATAGCATAGAGATGCTTAGACGTCGTATAGGCGTTTTGGACCAAATGGTCGGCACAGGCGATGAAGTCCGTGAAGGTGTTTCGCTTACGAAGCATCTTGCCGTCCTCGTACCAATGTCTGCCCAGGTCCTCACCACCGCGGATGTGGGCGATGGCGAAAACAAATCCCCGGTCCAAAAGACTCAAGCGATTGCTGGAGAAGTAGGCATCCATGCTGTAGCCGTAGGATCCATAGGCGTAGAGCAGCAGTGGGCTTTCACCATTTTTGGAAAACAGGGATTTTTTATAGACCAGCGAAATAGGCACTTTGGCGCCATCCCCAGCTTGTGCCCATACCCGCTCCGAGTGGTATTGTTGTGGGTCATAGCCACCCACGACTTCCTGTTGCTTGAGCAAAATCTTTTCCCCGGACCTCATGTCATAGTCAAAGACCGAGCTCGGCGTCACAAGGGAATTATAGCCAAATCGCAGCATGTCGGTTTCAAACTCCGGATTGTTGCTGATCCACGCGGTGTAGGTTTCATCGTCAAACTGAAGTGAAAAGCTGTCTTTTTCCCAAGGCTTGATCTGAATTTGGGTGAGCCCATTGGACCGCTCCTGTGTTACCAGATATCTGGAGAAAAGGTCGAAATCCTCCAGCAGGACCTCAGGACGGTGTGCAATCACGTCCACCCAGTTTGCACGGGAGGGTGAGGAAATGGGCACTTTGACCAATTTGAAATTTTGTGCGTCAGCGTTGGTTTTGATCCAAAAGTGGTCTCCGTAGTGATCTGCAGCATATTCCAAGTCCGGAATCCTTTCTTGCAAAATCTGAAACTCTCCCTCGGGAAGATCCGATTTCAGGAAGCGCATCTCCGAGGAAATGGTGCTTTCCGAATGGATGAAGAGATATTCTTCTGTCTTGGACTTATGGACCATGCAGGAGAACTCCTCGTCCTTTTCCTCAAATACCAGTTGGTCCAACTGGCTGTCCGTGCCGAGTATGTGCTTATAGATACGATGGGAGCGGAGAGTTTCCGGATCCTGTTTGGAATAAAAGAGCGTCCTATTGTCCGCGGCCCAAACGAAGTTGCCCGTGACCTCCGGAATAGGCTCGAGATAAATCTCTCCCGTTTCCAGATTTTTGAACCAGATCGTATAGATTCTTCTTCCAACCTCATCGGCGGCAAAGGCAAGGATGTTTTGGTCAGGTGAGGTAGCGGTGCCGCCTATTTGGTAAAAGGCCTTGCCCTTGGCCAGCTCATTGACGTCGAGAATGATCTCCTCTGTTCCTTCTAGGGAATCTTTTTTACGACAATAGATCGGGTATTCCCCACCCTTTTCATAGCGTACATACCAATAGTAGCCGGATTTGAAGTACGGGACGGTTTGGTCCTCTTCTTTGATTCTGCCTTTCATTTCCTCAAACAGACTTTTTTGAAAGCTCTCTGTCGATTTCATTGCCGATTTGGTATAGGCGTTTTCGGCTTCCAGATAGGAAATGACCTCGGGATTTTCCCTATCGTTCATCCAGTAGTACTTGTCTATTCTTTGGTGGCCGTGGGTTTCTAAAAGTCTGGGTATTTGGTTGGCAACTGGGGCTTTCATGTGGGGTATTTTGTTGCAAGGTTAATGAAAAATCAACGGGCTTGGTTCAAAGTTGTCCAAGCGGCTGTCGAATTTTTGGGTCGAATAAGAATGAATTTTAAATGGCCTGTTGCACAAAAGCATAATTTTCAGAATATTGATCTATACTTCAACCAACCTGATACTTTATGGGATTATTGAAAGAGTTTAAAGAGTTTGCGGTCAAAGGAAACGTAATTGACCTTGCTGTCGGTGTGATCATCGGTGGAGCCTTTGGCAAGATCGTTTCGTCTTTTGTCAACGACGTGGTAATGCCGCCCATAGGCCTGCTGGTCGGCGGTGTGGACTTTAAGGATTTGCACTTGGTGCTCAAGGAAGAGACTACCAATGCCGCGGGTGAGGCGGTGGCTGCCGTCACGCTCAACTATGGGATGTTTATCCAAAACGTCGTGGATTTTGTCATCATCGCTTTTGTGATCTTTTTGGCGATCAAGGGAATCAACCAGATGAATCGCAAGAAAGAAGAAGCGCCGGCTCCGCCTCCCGGGCCTAGTCCGACGGAAAAGCTGCTCGAGGAAATCCGAGACCTGCTGAAAAAACAATAGAAAAATGCCCCGAATCAGTCATTCGGGGCATTTTTTATTTTTTCTCGTCCCGGCTCCTTTGGTAGATATGCCTGTTGAAGTCCCTGGCGATGTTATTCAGCATCAGGATTTGCTTCGAAGTCAAAACCTTGGCGGCGGCGCTTACAAACGCCTGCTCCTCTTTCAGCAGGTCTCCCTGCAGTTGCAGCCTTTTTTGGATCCTGGATTTGGCTTCCTCTTCTCCTATGCTTTCCAGGTCTTTCCCCAATTGGGAAATCTCACGCATGGTGTTTTCTCGGGAGTCATTAAACTCGTTGAAAATGGGCCAAAACTTTTCGGCCTGCTCGGGTTTCAGGTCGATTCTTGTGGTGATAAAGGCGATTCTTGCGGCTTCCAGTTTTTCCCGGTCTACCGGCGGTCTCTGCGCCCAAGCTCCCCATGCCAAGGCGAGGAAGAGGAATAGCGCTATAGAATAGTGTTTTTTCATAGGGATCAAAACCAATTTAATTCATCTTCTATCCAGAGCTCTTCGGACGAGGGCATTTCTTCTTCAATGATTTGGTCGAGAAGTGCATTGGGATCGTCAGCTAGACTCAGTACGTCCTCTGAAGTCCAAACTTGGCTTTCGATGTAGAGTTGTGCTTCTTCGTCTATCGAAAGTGCCCGGCTGTCTGGAGCGAATAGACCCAGCTGCCAAGTCAGCCCCAAGCCGAGAGCAATCACGGCAGCGGCAGCGTACTTTATCGGAGAAGGGAGCTTTCGGTTTTTTTCCTTGGCGACTATTCGGTCAGGAAGCCGGTCAAAGTAGCCATCCGGTACCTGGAAATCCTTGAGTTTCGGCAGTTTGTTCATCGTGAGTTAGACTTGAGTGAAAGTATAAAGTTTACTCTGACAGTACATATTGTTCTATTTTTTTGACGGCGTGATGATAGCTGGCCTTCAGGGCACCAACGCTCGTGCCGGTGATTTCCGCCATTTGTTCGTAGGTCAGTTCTTCTTGGTATTTAAGATGAAAAACGAGCCTTTGTTTTTCAGGAAGCTTGAGCAGGGCTTTTTGGAGGCGGAGTTGGATTTCGTCGCCATTCAGGCTGGCATGGTGGTCGAGGTAGGACTCCATTTTTTCCCGATGGTCTTCAAGAGGGAGGAAATACCGATTTTTCTTTTTCTCCAGAAAACTCAAGGACTCATTGGTTGCAATTCTATACAGCCAAGTGAAAAGAGAAGAGTTCCCCTGAAACTTGTCCAGGTTGCGATAGGCTTTGACGAAGGTATTTTGGGTGAGGTCGTCGGCATCCTCGTGGATGATGACCATTCGACGAATGACCTGATAGACTTTTCGCTGATAGGTTTCGATCAATTGTCTGAAGCCAATCTCCTTGGTAAAGGGAGAGCGGATCCGCTCCAGTATTTGTTGATCGGTTTGGTTCATTCGTAGGCCATTGGACTTGGGGAATGAGAAAAGGTTTAAAAAATAGTTTCCGTCCGATGTTCGGACTGCGCCCTGTTCTTAGGCCAATTCCGACCAAGCAGGTTACTCATATCTCCAGGATATAGTCCAAGATGCCGGCGTTTTTGCCCTTGGGTCTGGTCACCAGCAAAGGCAGGCTGTCGTTGAATTGGATCAGGCGCTCCGCCATGCTGCCGATAAAGAGGGCGGTGGCGGCGGTGCGTCCCTTGGCACCGATGATGATGGCATCGGCTTCGATCTCCATCGCTTTTGAGACGATCTCTTGCACAGGATCGTCATCGTCATCTTTGGTGTAGATTGGGGTGATTTTGATGCCTTTGGTGTCGATCTTGCGGATAAACTTCCGGTAGTTAATCTCGGCGTGCATTTTCATGATTTCCGTAAACTCCTCGTAGCTTTTTCCGGTGAAATGATAGCCGGTGGGAATAGTAAACACGTTTTGGCAGACGATCTCGACATTTCCTCCATGCTTGGCAGCGATCATCACCGCTTCCTCCAAGGCATCTTTGGAATAGTCAGAAAAATCACTGGGCACCAAGAGTTTGGAGATCTTGGGCTTTGAGCCTTCGGGGACGATAAGAAGGGAACAGCTGGCCCTTCGGGCTAGCCTTTGGGATGCCACGCCGGTGCCGGGCAAGTCGACCTTTCGGCCGATCAAAATCATATCGGCGGATTTTTCCTCTGCCAGTTTGAGTACTTTTTTGGATAGATTTCCCTCCTTGACTACATAGCTGATCGCAAGGCCCTTGATTTCCGGAAAGAATTCGGCTACCATCTTCTCCATTGCTTCCTTCCTCTCATTGATCATGTTTTCGATCAGGTTGGGGAATTCTTCCAAAACCTCCTTTGGGATAGAGAGGTTTTTGATCACGTTGGTAAAATAGATCTTCTTGGTTTGATTGACTCTGGCGATGAATGCAGCATGTTCGATCAGGGTTTGATCCAAGGGGGTTTGATCGAGGCAAACAATCAATTTCTTAATCAAGTACATAGTAGCCGAGGATTTGCAGTGCAAAGTTATTTGAAGACCTATAATCTATCGAGAAATTCGCAAAATATAATTCCGAATGTGATGGAAGGGTAGCTAAAATCTTGATTTTGATCGGCTTCGAACTTGATTTATGGGAAATAAAATTTGGGTAAGCTTTTGGACTCCCAAAAAAGGGCGGCGATTTGGGCGGCTGATTTCCGAATTCCGGATGAATTTGGCGAACACAAAGGATTTGATCCCGTATATTTGTGGAGTCCGGGCCGCCGACTTGTTCAAACTTCACAATTTAATTACAATTACGAGTGAAGCCCTCTCCAAAAACAGGCCTCATCCCGATCCCGATAGCTATCGGGACGGGACCTCGCACAAAACGCAGGATAACAGTGGAAGTTTGCGGTTTTCAGGCAGCTCAAATCTTGTCAGTACGGAGGTTTGTAACACTCTAAGGCCCGGACTTTTTTAGTTTACTTCGGATCCATTTCCATTCTTCCTTTCCCACACCCAAAAGCCAGGACATTCCCAGGAAGATTCCGAGAATCATGACAGTTCGGCCGGCAATCATCAGCATGGGATCAAGGTGGTCTCCGTCGACAAACATCACCAAAAATGTGGGGACTCCAACCAAGAGGATTTTCAGGGTCTCCCGGCTGAAGGGATCCAGCTGGAGTTTGGTCTTCAAGTAGCTGTATTTGATCAGATTAAAAGCCAGCATCACGGCAGCCGAACCGATCGCGGCTCCCTCGATGCCAAAAATGGGGATCAGCCAATAGTTTACGCCGATGATGAGTATACTCATCGCGATGGTCAGCACCAGGTTGAACCGGTAGTAATTTGAAAAAACCAAGATCTCGCTGTTGACTGAGAAGGCGACGTCGAAGATCTTTCCCAAAGCAATGTAGAAGACTACCCATTTGCCAGCCTGATAGATTTCACGATTGGGCACGAAATGGTAGATGCTGTCAATATTGCACCAAATCAGCGCAAAAAGCAGCATACAGATGTATAGCTGTCGATTGGAAATCTGACGATAGAGCGCGTTGATGGCTGGTATTTCATTTTTCGAAAAATGATCTGCTATCACTGGCATGCTGACTTGGGAAATTGCCCGCCTGGGAAGCTCCACCACCAAAGCCATATAAAAAGCGATAGAGTAGATGGCATTGGCTTCCAGGCTCACCATCGAGCTCACCATGATGCTGTCGATTTTCATGATTAGCGTGGAGGCGGCTGTTGCCAGAAAAGTGATAAGGCTGAAGCGGACAAATGAGGACCTGAAGCCTGGAGGAAAGTTTTTCCAATTGAAGTCCAATTGTATCTTTCCCAACCAGACCAGGTAGAATAGCACGCCGAAGAGCGCCAATCCGTAAACAGCAACCAATCCCTGCATGACAAGATCGAAGTCAATCCAGCCCAGAAGGTAAGCGCCTATCAAAACCGAAGTGAGCAGCCTTAGGAATACCTCCCTGAAAAACGTCGGGATTGCGACCTTGAGATAAGATCGGCTATAGGCATCCAGCACACTGCTGAGTAAGGCAAACAAGGTGACCAGCAGCACGATTCCCAGGAAGTTGATCACCTCTGGGGAATTGGAGGCAAACAAGCCTACGATTTGTTCTTTTAAACCAAAAAATGCCAAGGCCACGACGGTAAATCCCAGGAGCGAAAATCCCAAGCTGTAGGTCAGAAAGGCCGATTGGTGGCGCTCGAGTTTTGGGAAAAAGCGGGTGATCCCGTGTCCGACTCCCAGCTGGGCAAAAGGAACAAAAAGAAGCCCCAGATCCTGAATGGTGCGAAAGGTGCCCAGTTCGGTCGCATTCAGCGCATAGGGGTAGAGCCATAGCACATTCACGTAGCCCAATACCACACCAATGTAGGAAAAGACGGTAGTTTGGATGCTTTGCCGGGCGATTTTACTCATTGTCGAAAAGTAGAAAAAAACCGGGAATCCTGATGAATTCCCGGCTTTTTTAGGATTTGGCGCATTTGTCGCAGCCCGGCTGCTTTGCGGGTTTGAGGAAATATTTCCTGGCCAGGTATACCAGGGCTCCCAGGACAATAAGGCCGACTATGATTTCCTGCCACATGATTAGGATAGGATTTGGTAAGTGATCAGCGCTCCAAGGTAGGCAAGCACGCTCATGTATATCGTCTGGATCAACGGCCATTTCCAGCCTTTTGTTTCCCGCTTCACCACAGCCAGCGTACTCATGCACTGCATGGCAAAGGCGTAGAATACCATCAGCGAAAATGCAGTTGCCGTATTGAAGGTTTTTTGTCCCGTATTTGCATTGATTTGCTGATCCAGTTTTTCGCGAATGGTCAGCTCATCTTCCAGATCGCCGCCAATACTGTAGATCGTTGCCATGGTTGACACAAACACCTCTCTTGCGGCAAAGGAAGTGATCAAAGCGATTCCTATCTTCCAGTCATAACCCAAGGGCTTGATCGCCGGCTCAATGGCTCTACCCATGATGCCGATGAATGAGTTTTCCAGCAGATGTGAGTTGGTTTCGGCTTCGATCTCTGCGATTTGGGCCTCATCGCTTACGTTTTCGAGCCGTGCTAGTCCTTCTTGGCGGATTTGTTCCATTCGGGATGGTGGCCCATAGGACGCCAATACCCATAGCACGATAGAAATGGCCAAAATGACTTTGCCCGCCTCCATGACGAAAGTCTTGGACTTCTCAAACATCGTGATCCCAACGTCGCTCCAGCGTGGAATCCGGTAGGGAGGAAGTTCAGATAAGAGAAAGCTTTTCTCGGAGGTCTTTAGGATCAATTTCAAAAGAAATGCCGTGCCGAAAACTCCTATAATGCCCAATAGGTAAAGCCCAAGTAAGGCTAGCGCTTGGAGGTTGACGAAGCCCAATACCACTTCGTCAGGCACAGTGAGGCCGATGAGTATGATGTAGACCGGCAGCCTTGCGGAGCAGCTCATCAATGGTGTGATCAGGATCGTGATCATCTTTTCCTTCCAATTGGAGATGTTTCTAGCGGCCATCACGCCGGGAATGGCGCATGCGACTCCAGACACGAGTGGCACGATGCTTTTGCCGTGCAGCCCAAAGGGTCTCATCCATCGATCCATCAGGAACACCACCCGGGACATGTAGCCGGTATCTTCCAGAATTGCCAAAAAGCCGAAAAGTAGGGCAATCTGGGGAATAAAGATCACCACTCCGCCAATCCCCGGAATCACGCCCTCGGCCAAAAGCCGGGTAAGCGGGCCGTCAGGAAGGGCCGAGGATATCCATCCGCTGATATCCGCAAAAAGCCCATCAATCAGATCCATGGGGTAAGAAGCCCAGGTAAAAATAGTCTGGAAAATCAGCAAGAGAATGCTGATGAAGACAACATATCCCCATATCGGATGCAGGAAAACCCTGTCCAGACTGGACTTTGGTTTCGGTTCTGTTTTCTTGGTTAGCGCCTTGGCGACGATCTCCGTAATCTTTTTGTAGCGGATCTTCGTCTCTTCAAGCTGGGCTTCTTCCAGATCGAACTCCGACTTTTGGGCAAGGTCTTCAAGCCAAGCGCGGTCGTCTGGAGAGACGGCTTTGTCCTTGGTGCCGAAGCGGATCATCTGGTAGGCCTGGTAGTGGTTTTCAAGTTCAAACTTGCCTTTTACCTGTTCCAGCATGTCCACTGGCACCACCTGCTGAATGTCAATGAAGCCGGGCGCCCTGTGAAAATTGCGTTGGCTAATCAGGTTTTTTACCTCTTCCAGTCCTTTTTGGTTTCTGGCATCCGTAGAGAGGATTGGCACGCCCAAAGCCTTGAAAAGTTCGTAGGACTTGATCTCCAAGTTGTTCTTTTGGGCCAAGTCGGCCATATTCAGGATAACTGCCAGATTTACTCCCAAATCGATCAACTGGGAGGCCAGAAAGAGCCCTCTCGACAGCTGGGAGGAGTCGACAATCATCAGGACATGGTCTGGCTTGGCTTCGAGTTTGGTGTGGTTGAGCACCCTGTGGGCAATGATCTCATCTTCGGAATTTGGAAAAAGACTATAGGTGCCCGGAAGATCGAGGATTTCAAAAGTCTCTCCGTTGATCTGTGCTGATCCGGTTTTTTTGTCCACCGTCACGCCCGGATAGTTGCCGATTTTCTGGTTGAGGCCGGTGAGATAGTTGAAGATGGTGGACTTGCCTACGTTGGGATTGCCTACCAAAGCGATCCGCGAGGTATGGGTCTTTGGGGAGAGGGTAGTTTCGGCCATGAAATTAAATCTGTTCTACACGGATCAGGGCAGCTTCCGATTTTCGAAGTGCCAGGAGAGTTTCCTCCATTTGGAAGGCCATCGGTCCGCCGGATGGCGCCAGATGCTGAAGCGTGATTTTTTTGCCCGGCAGAAAGCCCAATTCCATCAGATTGATTTTAAGCGGGGAAGGTAATACCTCCAATATTTTGCCGGATTTGTTTAGAGGCAGGGTGTCAGCTGTCATCGATCAAGTTCTCCTTTCGGCAAAAATAGGATTATTTGGAATGAATCTAAGGAAAAACGGAAGATTTTACCGGAAGGTGGGCAGGGTAAGTGTGGATGAAGAGATCCCTGACAGGAAGAAGCCCATCCTCAAATGGCTTGTTGAAGTAGCGACAGCTTTGTATTGTGATTTCCCGATCATTCGGGGAATATAATTTGAGCCAGATAGCTTCCAGAAACTCTTGCTGTATTGGGCTTCGTGATTTGGGATGCTATATATTGTGTTTCAAATATAATTTAGAATATTTCAGGTCTGATTTCGGTGATTTTTTTTATAAAGTATATTTAAGAGTAAGAATTTCAGGAAAATACGCTTGGATTTTTTTGGTCATTCCAAGGAAAAATGGTTAGATTGATTCTCTATTTTTCAATTTTCAATCGATTTCGGGGCAGGTTTTTCACACAGTGGCGGAAGCAATCCATTTGTAATTGTGAAATAGTTTTTGTTTCAACCCTCAATTTTTTTTCAAATGGAAAAAGACCAGTTAAGTGCTTTACTCGCTGAAGTATTCGGTCACCTTCAGCTAAGCGATGCCAAAGATACCAAGCTGTGGGAGGAAGGGCTGCCCTTGTTTGCCAGGAGTTTGTTGGTCTCCAAAGATCTCAGCATCAAGTCTGAGTCATTCAGCTTTGAGCGATCGCAGCTTTTTGCCCAAGAGCGGATCACGACGATGCAGATGGAGAAAATCCGGGAGACGGTAGAAAAGGCCAAATCGGAGGAAAAGCCGTCGAAAGCGGAAAGTACTGCGGCGGCGAACATCAAGGTGGCAAAGGAACCCGACCTGAAACCCTTTGTGAGGGAGGTGCCGGTGCGGACGACCCAGCTCAAGACCAGCGTGCCAGCCTGGGCTGCGGGAGCGAGGGTGGAAAAAACGATAGGTCCTTTGCAGCGGGAGGATGGTCGGCTTGTCCTTATTGATTTCTATAAAGTGGTAAAACTGTTGGGATTGTACCAACAGAATAGCCCCTTGCCAGTCATCCTTTTTCAGGCAGAATTTCAGACTAAATTGGTTCAGCCGGTAAATAGTCCACCGATAGAAGTAACCAAAGACTATAAGATTGTTGCTGGGAGTGTGTGGATCCGGGCTGATATGTTGGCCCAAACTGCTCCGACCAATCGCTATGCAGGGCTCAAAGTTGTTTCAGGCAAGATACAGCTAAGTCAAAACCCGGTTTTACAAAATGGAAAGTTGGTATTGGGTGCACAGACGGGCGTACAAGTGAGTTTGGACTTGGCCCAGACCGATGCTGTTGCTGATCCGAAAAAGAAATACGGCAAAGATGGTTTGGATGCAAAAGTTCAGACCCCGGGCAAGTTGGCTTTTTCATTTACCGGCAGTACCAAAGCGCAAATTGCCTCAGTGGGTGAGGGTAGTGCCGAGCTCTATGGGCAAAAATTCGTTTTCCAACAAAAGAACGCAGCTCCAAGCTACAATACACAGGCCAGCCGTCTGCTTATCCCGATGACGAGCAACCAGTCGGAAATCAAGCCCGGCAAACAGAAAAGCCCACTTCTGGAGTTTTCCGAGAGCGCAGCTTTGAAAGGAGCCTTTTGGGCGATTCCTGCAGCTGAGCTGGATGTGGAGAATCCATTGGAAGCGGCCGGTACCGGCGGTTTTCTCCTAGAGGGGAAGGCGGGACTCAAGTGCACTTGGCAAGGCTTACAAGCGAGGAATCTCAAACTTTTGTCACCACTGATTTTGGTCGATCCTGGGCGGATTGGTGTTACGGATCTTGCGGCCGGAGGGGAAGGTGCTTTTCAGGAATTTGGCCATTGGAAAGATGAGCAAAATGAGCACGGCACCAGTCTCAGTGTGTTTCTGAACAAGAAATCCTCTTTTCTTTACAATTCCCTGGCAGAGGGAGTCGAGCTACTTGTTGCTTCGGTCAACGCGGTACACTACGTGGATAGGCCCGTGATGGTAAACGGTTTGCCCGTTGGGGTGAAAACCAAAGACAGCCTTCTGATTTTGGCTGGAACTGAAACCAAGAATATTCTTTATCTCATCGATGATAATATTCTTTGGGACAATAAGTTACCCAATGACAAGGTGCCGAAATTCAAGAGTTTGGCGCTTGCTCTGGAAAACGCGCTTTTCACCGTAACTCCGGTAAACGGTGCGATGATTTTTGGGGAGTGTTCGGCGGATTGGTTGCGCATCGTCAGAAGCGAGACCATCTTGGTGTTTGGTCTGTTGGGCTACCTGCCTACCTTGCCCGATCCCTATCTGGCCAACATCGCCTATTTGAAAAGATTGCAAAGGGGCGAGGGGACTCGCGGCTTCGAGGGCATCATTACCTGGCTGGTATGTCAGATCTCCCAAAAACCTCAGGACAAAAAAGCCGACAATGTCAAAGTAAGCTTTCATTTTGGAAATGAGGCTTTAGGGCAACAGGGACAGGGGGCAAGTCTCGGGGTTTCGGGTGAATTGCAGGCCAGTGCGGTCAGCAGCACAACGACCCTCTCCACTTCTTCTGTGGCATCGGCAGCGATAATGGCCAGAAGCGGCAAAAAGCAGGAGCCACTTCCTCCCTATGAGCAGCAGGCGACACCGCACATCCAAAAATATCAAAATGAATTTTTTGCGCTTTTGGACGTCAGTTCCAATGCCAACCAGGTAGGTGTCAGCTTGGGAGTTCCCTTTTCCAGAGGCAGGACAACGGGAGTCGCCGTCGGTAGAAACGAAAATGAAGCGCACATCGAGCAGGCATCCAACCAGCTGTTTGGGGTAGAGGGAATGGAAGTAGTCGTTGCAGGTTCTGCGGCTCGGATATTTTTGCTGCCCCAGGTCGCCTGGGAGCCAGTTTACAATTTGACGCCTCCGGGGGAAAATGTCCTGGGAGATCCGCTCTTGTTTTTCAACTATTATCCAAACGACGGAGGGGCTACCCGCATCGCCAACTATCACTCCGGTCAGGTGCCACTCGCTCCGAAGCCCTTGGTCAACTACACACTGGAGCGATACAGAAATCAAAAGACTCCGGTGGACGCTTTGTTTACGCTCCCATTTGGAATCAAAGCCTTGGCGCAGCTTTCGCATACTGAACCGAGGGAATCCCAAAAGCCGGAGCTCAACCTCGTCGAGCCAAAATTCCCTGACGAGCTGATCGGAGGCATTCAAATCCGGGCTATCGCAAAAGACTACGGGAAAGACGCCATGGTGGGCGCCGGATCGGACAGCCCGATGTTCAAGGGCTTTACGGTTCAGTTGGCCAATATCCTCGGGATGAATGGGCAACCTAACAATACAAGCACCTTGGGGAGGAGTGTCACCAGAATATTCAACGGGGAGTTTTTTGTAGACGAAGGCACCCCCCACATCCTCAAGAAAAGGGGAGTACCCCTTTCCAAAATTGACTTTACCGGCTATGGAGCCAGTACTTTCAGCAATTGGCTGAGCCCACGTGCAGCGGTAGCCAATACCAGCCAGGCACGGTTTGACATCATGCTCGGCAGGACTGGGCACGAAGTCATCCAGGTTAAAAGTATTCTTTATCCTTGGGGGATTCGTGTGGTGAGAACCATCACGCTTTTCCGTAATGGCTCCGGTCATGTCTACCGAACCGACAGCGGGTGGCAGGCGGAATCGGACGGCCTTTTTGACTTCAGGTACAGCTATATCGACAAAAGCAAACCAACCACTATCGACCCTGAAACCCAGGAAATTGTCTATCATACGGAGACCGTAGAGCCTTACGAGCTGCACACAGGAGCTATCCGAGGATTGTTTAATGTGACCAACATTCAGGAAGACGGCAGTGTCGCAGAATACAAAAGGGAGAAGGCAATCGTGATTGGTACAAACCAATTTCACGTGGATGAATTTGGGGAGTGGTCAGAAAATCTTGATTTGCCAATTGAGCAAAGCGTCATCCTGACCCCAGTCTGGTTTGACGCCGAAGTCAAAATAGACAATCTGGTTCAGGGTCACAAAAACGGGATGACGCCTGCGAAGAAGATTCTAGGGTATGTGCAGATCTCTCCTCCCAATATCACAATTCCGAAATTTGATTTCCAAGCATTGCTACAGATGCAGGGTGGCTTGATCGGTGGAGATGTGGATTGTGTCATGGACTTGAACAATTCTGGCCAGATGATGCGGATTACGCGATTTGACGTATCGCCTTCCGTCAAGCAAAACAATGATTCCATGGATCCGATTTTTGTCGCCGCTGCCCGTGGTAGCGTGATACTGCCGAAGGACGGAAGTTGGTCCATCGTGCAGCACGAGACTGGCACAGGCGAGGTCACGCCACTTCCCACATATATTCCAGTACCGTTGGTAAGGGAGGGAGCTTGGAAGCCTGGAAATGTGCTCCCGGCAGCAGTCCAAACAGGAAAGCTACTGCGTATGGCCCATCCCAAGGAGATATTGAGAGATCCCGTCGTGGACACGATGAACTTTGGCTTTTTGCAAACGACGGCGACCCAAAAGGCACTTTTTCTCACACCCAGTTTTGAGTTCAACAAGTCCAAACTTTTCAGCAAGACCCCGCCGGCATTTGCGGATGCCTATCGCTTGATGGACAGTAGCAGTATTTTCCCCAATATCGGAGATGGCTACTCCAACCTAGGCAAGGCGGTGGCTTTGGTGGGAGGAGTAGATCAGAATGGCAATGCCGTGGATGCGTTCAAACCTGGTGCACTCATGGACGGAGGCCGACAGGTATTCGAGTTGATGGGATTGCTCGCCAAGAAGGATGACGGCACGGTGGTGGAGGCAATCCAGGGAGTAGCCGGAGAGGTCGTCGACAGGGGATTTAAGTTGCTGACCGGGGAGGCAAACAACCTTCTCAGTAAGGCGATCGCATTTGATGTCCCTAGCCTTGATCCGCTCTATCTCGTCAATATGGACGCGCTGAAGATCTACATCGAATACAAAGCAAAAAAGACAGACAAAGACAATCCACAACCTTATGTGGACTCCAAGCTGAACTTTGACGTGGATTCCTTTGCCAACGATTTGAAGGACACCTGGAAAAGCAGGGTGAATAACGTGGGAATGGTTGTGGATCTGGGCTCTTTTGAGCGACTTATGACTATCAAAGGAAACTTTGACGCCCAGAAAGGGAAGGAATCCGGCTACGAGGGCGGGCCTGAAAACCCCAATAAGCTACAAGGTCTTCCTATACCGGAGATAGAGTTTAGTGAAGCGCTACAGCCGGTAATCGACCTTTTGCAATTGCTCGCTTCGATGTCGACTGGCAACTACGCGGAAGTTTTGAAGAAGGGCCTACAGATTGCCATGAGCAATGCCGGGGAGATATGGGAATACAAATTTGAGGCAACCAAGGAGATCCCCTTGGTGCGTTTTCCCCCAGAGGACAACCTTTACAATGCTCCCCAATGCCCTCTTCGTCTGGAGGCGGGCCTTGCGCTCGGGGTCTATTTCAATGCCGCGCTGAAAGTCACTACCGATCCAAAGCAGCTTTTGCCCACCGCGGGAGGGTTTATCCAATTCAAGGGAGGACTTGAGGTCATGTGTATGACCGTCGGCGGCGCTACGATATATGCCATCGGGGCCGTTGAGCTCAAGATCGCCTGTGATACCAAAGTTGGACCAAACTTGACGATGAAGTTTGGTTTTGGGGCTTCGATTTCGGTTGGTTTGCCGGTGATAGGCAATGTCAGCGTCACCTTTATGGTAGGATGCGAAATCTATGCATCTGCAGAAAAGATTTCGGTCACGGCATTTATGATGTTTAAGGGACATGCGAGCCTTGTGGGCGGACTGGTGAGCGTCACGATCTATATCGAGGCAAGCGGCACGGTGACGAGAATCCCGGCTGAGGACAAAACCGACTGCACTGCTTCCGTGACCTTCGGACTGGACATTAGCATTGCCTTTATCATCAATATCAGCTTTGAGGAGACCTGGCAGGAGCAACGCCAAATCGCCTGATTTTTTCCCAATAATCTTTTCGACATGGAACCAAAAAGAATCCTAACCCTGATGACCTTTCCCCAAAGACTAAAGGGGAATATACTGACTGTCAATATCGTGGTGGTGCCAAGAAATACCGATCCTTTTGCGGCTTGGCCCACCGGACTCAGCAGTCCACTCCCGACCCAGGTGCCGGGCTTTGCAAACCTCCAACCCAAATTCAAGCTGGCGATAGTCAAAGGGACGGATGACTTTCCCCTGAGCAATGCCACGGCAGCAAGCAGAAAACCGATACTCACTGATGTCACTGAGGTTCCGGCGGCCAATAAGGCCAATATTCTCCAGCAGATCGCTGGAACTTTCACCATCACGGACAATACTGATAAAATGCCCGATCCGGTTCCTTTGGATCAGGCTGGGAAACGGGGAATCAAAAAGTACTTGCCGTTTTCCTATCGAACAAGGTTCAATTTTACCCAGCCGCGCCATCCCAATGCCGTGACGGACGATTCCTACCACTGCGCAGTGAGAGACAAAGTGGATTTGATTCCGAACTACGTGCCCAAAAACAACGTCAGTTGGGGGAAGGTTTTTGCGAACATTTTGCGCCAGCCGATTTTGGCCAAAGCGTGTGGGATGATCTATGAAGTCGAATTGGAAATACAGCCGGATTGGTTTGAAAACGGCGGGTATCTCTACGCGGACATCGTAGGAGGGGACTATGAGACAGCCCAGAATGCGTCATTGGAGGTATCGGCACCCGCGCAAAATGTAGGTCCCCTTATCAAGCGATACGCTTCAAAAATCCCCGAATTGGTCATTGGGGAGGACAGGCCGGTTTTTGCTCCGGTTTTGTTTCCTGTTTTATACCAAAAATCCACCGAGCTCACAGAGCCTATTCCCGCGGGTCCTTGGGATGAGTTGTTTTTGGAGGCGCATCTTTACAATGACGGTTTTGCGAAGATCGTCCATGCCAATCAGGCCGAAAGCGGAAATCTGCTGGAGGAAAAACCAGACGGACTTCCTCCCCAATCCGACTCGGGAATTCGGATGGGCTGGGATGATGAACAAATATTGGTTTGGTACCTGCGGCAGATTCTAGAGAATCCAGGTGACGCCCCCGGTTCAAACAAGCGTCTGGACGCGCCTTTGGGCGTGATGGGCTATCACATCGATGTACAGGAAGCAGTGCCGGGCGCAGAATGGGAAAGTCTCAATGTTGTCCAGGTCAATCCTGCTCAGGGAGGACTGGCAGGTGCTTTTGCCAACCAGACCGTGGAGCTGCCCTATCAAGTGTATCCCACCAAAATTGCCGGACCCAGCAGTGATGGGTATTGGCTTCCGATGTACTATGCCTATTGGATCGGGAAGAGTCTCTCGACCGAAGACAAGGATGCCGTCGAAATTTATCGAAATGACCAGGAAAAAATCGCCAAAAAGCAAGTCATAAAGCCGACAGGAGAAGTGATCGAAGTTGTAAGTGACGATGCCGAGAAGGTGATAAAAAATACCACACTTGTCCCTGGGGAGATCAAAACACTCCTCAGGTATGGCAACACTTATCGTTTCCGCATCCGACTTGCCGATATTTCGGGTGGAGGGCCTAGTCTTGAAGATGAGCCTTTGAATCCAGCTCCGAGTCCGAATACGTCCGTCTCATTCAAGAGGTACGTCAATCCGGGCATGTTGAGGATAGAAAAGCCAAAAGAGTACGTAGAGCACAAGGTTGACTTCTACAACTCCGCAAATGTGGAGGATACCGAATTCAAAGACGGCATTGTTCTGGAGATTGAGCGGCCTTTGCTGGAGTATCCCGCGGTAGTTTTTACAGATAAGTATCAAAAGGCAGGCATGGATCCTGTCGCCATGCTAAAGGCCGTGCCTTTTGGTCCCACTGGACTAAAACCCGCTTTGCCGGATCCTGATGTACATAAAATACAGATACTGGTCGAGGTGAAATCTCTCAAGATGGACACGCAACTTAGCAGGTCGGGTAGGGATAGCTATATCCCCCTCTACTCCCGAGAATGGGATTTTCCTGAGGATTTTGATGGCAAGATCGAGCTTCCAATTACCTTCCTCGATGTCCCCGTGCTGAACTTGGGCGAGCCAGCGGATCCATTCCTTTCGAAGAAGTTGGAATTTGATCAGCTGTCAGAAACTTCCCTGGTGCTGCCGACAGGGAGGAAGGTGAGGGTTTCCTTCCGGGCCTTAGCCTCTTCTGAAGAGCCCGAGGTGGAATATTTTGGAATCATAGATGCGGACGAAGAGAAGGATAGCCGCTACGGCAAGGTCCAGCAGCTAATGTTTTACAAGGAAACCCAGGATGAGGGGGATTTGCTTTTGCCCTACAAAAACATTCCAGAACTCCAAGCCTTGTACCTGAAGCCAGACCCAATTCCTACCGCAAAGCAGATTTCCTTGGGTGCGCGACTCAGACGGAGGTCAGAAAATGACCAGCCCGATGTGGTGAGGCGAGTAGCCGATGCCTTGGGATTGGCCTCAAAGGGCCTGACCTTGATGGCCAAAAAGGGAGAGCGCGTTGCCTTTGGCTGCAGCTCCCGCATACGGCATACGTTGGCGCCGGATGGGAGCAGTATTACCTTTGCTTCCAAAACCGAACTCTATTACCACTGGGTGACCTGTCTGAGCTACCAACTCAACCGGGATTGGAGCTGGGATGGCCATCAGGATGTCGCGTTTGTCATCGAGAGAAAGCACCGTTTCAGAAGAGAACCCAAAAAAGAAGTACGCGTCAACGAATATCTCGACGACATCGAGATCAAGCATACCGTTTCCTTTGAGGCCCTACAGGCCGACAATTTTGACGAAGTCAACCGGCACTATACCCGCATCATCTACATCGATGCCCTAGAACCCAAAAACGAGAGAAAACTGCCGAATTCCTCCGAGTTGAGGTATCCTGACGAGTTGTGGGCAGAATATACACTGAAGCCCCAAGTGAAAATGGGACATGCCGATCCGGGAAACCTCACCACAGAATTGCTGAAGCTTCCGACCGTACTCAATCCCTCCCAGACTCCCAAAGTCGTCAGTGTGGGCTTGGCCTTTTCACCTTATGATAGGGCGGAAGACTACAGTCAAACTGAAGCGAGGAAACGCTTTCTCTGGGTCGAGTTTGAAGAAGCGATCCAAAATCCCGACGACACCTATTTTTGCAGAATGCTGGCCAACGCGCCGGATCAGCTGATTTCCAACAATGACTTTGATCTTTTTGAGGTTCCGGAGGAGGCCTCATTGAGCCTCGATCCCGAGGTGATCAGAAGAATCATCCCGGACCAGAGTGATGACAAATCTGGAATAGACGCGATGCAGATGATGGTAAAGTCCACCGACAGCGACAAACACTATCTTCTTCCGATTCCTCCGGGAATGCACCCCGAGAGTCCGGAGATGTTTGGGTTCTTTACCTATGAATTCCGCGTTGGACACGCCCATTTTATAGACCGGGAGGCAGAGGACGATGAGCTGAGTGCCCAGACTTTTTCCAATGTGCAGGAATTCGAGTTTATCGGAGGTACGCCAAAAGGTAACCTTTGGTCTACTGCCCAAGGTAGGTTTGGCAGGGAGCAGCGCGTCACGGGCATGCAGCATCCGGTTCCTACTCTTCTGTGCTCGCTCAACAGGGACGAAAACCACATGTATGTCTCGGCTCCTTTCGCCAAGGCTGTTTTCAAGGGAAAAAATGTGACTTCCAAACCGCCCCGAACCAGTCTCTGGACTTTGCTTTATGCCCAGGTCCATCAGGCCGACGGGCTGGATTTCCGCAATATTTTGATCTCCGAGCAAAAAATGCGTATTGATGTCAAAATCAACACCGATCCCAAAAAACTCAAGGAAATCAACCAGCTCACCCAGACGACTTATTTCCAACCAAGTCTCCCGGATTATAAAAAAGGGGTATTCAAAATAACGCCGCAGTTATCCACGGCGACGCTTCTTGCCTACTTAAAGGAGACCCATCCGGTAGGCACGGCGGTATTTACCTCTCAGGAGATTGCTGGGTATCTAACCGATCTCGGTCTTCCTGAGGATAGCCCCCTCAGCGTATTGGTGGTTGAGGTTTTTGGGAATATCAGGAATATTGCCGAGCATATGAATGTTTTTCGCCGCAGTGCCGGGGATGACAAGGTGCATCACGCCTATCAAGAAGCCCGCAAAGCCATGGATGCCGCTGGCGCTGTGACTGATGTGGATCGGGCTAGATTGGGAGATAATCTGGGAAATTTCAGAATTCTGCGCACCTCTCCACTCACCAAAGTGCCCTTTGTTTGTTGCCCAACCTGTGAGTAAGTTGCTGAACCCTCCCTGTCCAAAAGCCCAGTCTGACGATTGGGCTTTTTTGTGGGAAAACGGAATTGGTGCACGAGCTCGGCTCCAAAATTTTTTTTATGGAAAATAAATTGCTTCCGACTATTGGCTAGTAGTTTAGTTTATTGAATTTTTTTATATTGAAAATCAACTATTTAAACTTAGGTATGAAAAGAATCCTTTTGCTTTTTGTTTTATGCAGTCTGCTCTTTTTTTCCTGTCAGGAAGAGGTAGAGCCAGAAACGGTCTTTGGCAGGTATGTGGTCCAGTCCATTGTCGCAGATCAAGCCATCGATCTATCGGGTGGAGGAGTGCCCGCTGTGGATTTGCTATCTCAGTTTGAATCAATGCGGATATGGCAGCAAAGCATCTTTGTAACGCTCTTTAGTACACAAGATTTTAATGTGGGTTACCCCCAAGTCGTGTTTACCATTCCTTTCCAATCGGACGAAGATCCCAAATTGGGTTTTGGAAACGGCAGCTTTGGAAGAAGGGCCACGATCTCAGAGGTTGGAAAGGTCTCTTTGGACTGGTCATTGGTGCCGGATTTTCCCCAGCCGGATCAACTGCATCAAAGCATATGGGTAAAGGAGATTCACCTCTTGGACAATTTGGACAAAGAACTCGAGGTGGTATTGCAGCAGACTTTTTTTGACCAAGCAAAAAGCGAATGGGTGCAAGCCAAAGTCATTTATAGACTTCTTTTGGCGGAAAATTGAGTGGCGCTGATTTTTTGGTAGATTTTGCTTCGAGTTGTGATTAGCTGCTTTACTCCGTCGCCTAATGCCAAAAAACTACTTTTCCTGGGCCAGCATACTTTTGCTCTTGCTAGCTGTAGTTGGATTTTCTGACAACCTATTCTACGATGTGGGACAGGAAACCAACAGCGATCCAAAGTTTGTCATCCATGGCTTATTTTTCTTGGCTTGGTTTACCATGCTGGTAATTCAATCAAATTTTATCAGGAAAGGTGATATCAAAGCCCACAGGAAATGGGGGCTTTTGGGAATGGGAATTGCCTTGGGCGTGATTTTGAGCACGTTTTACGTCTTTTACGCCGTGTATGAGGGCTGGTCGGCCATGCCGGGATTTGTCAAGGCGAACAGAATCTTCACGGTCAGCTTTTCCATCATGGTTTTTTGGGCTTACTTGAAAAGGAGAAATCCAGCGCTCCACAAAAGACTTTTGTTGGTTGGAACGCTTTTCGTCATGGGGCCGATAGTCGATCGGGTAGGCGGTAAATTGGGCCATGAAAGCGATTTGAGCTATTTCGTTACCGAGGCTGTAGTCTGGAATGGTTTCTTCCTATCCCTGATAATTTATGACCGGAAAACCCTTGCAAAAATCCATTCCGTCACATGGATTGGATTAGTGTGGTTTTATATGATTTGGGTATTTTCTTGGCTGGAGTAGAATCCCCTCCCAGGGACGAAACAAACCGACCCATTTGAGTCGGTTTTCTTGGTTTATCTAGTATCAGCTTTTCTTTTTGGCCCCGAAGCGTCCTTTTTTCTTGCCAGCGTCCGGTTGGGATTCGATGATCTGCAGGGTTTCTGCGTAGGAAAGTTGCTCGGCTTCCTTGCCCTTGGGGATCTTGAAATTGTTTTTGCCAAACTTGATGTAAGGCCCCCAGCGCCCATTTAGGATCTGGATTTCCGGATTTTCTTCGAAAGTCTTGATATGCTTCTTCGCATCGGCTTCCCGCTTGTTTTGGATCAGCGTGATCGCTTCCTCTTCGGAAATGGACATGGGGTCTTGGCCTTTTTCCAAGGAATAGAAGGCGCTGTCGTGACGGATATAGGGTCCAAATCGTCCGATCGCCGCAGTCATCTTTTTGTCCTCAAAATAACCGACCTCACGAGGCAGCTTGAAGAGTTCCAAGGCATCCTCCATGCTGACATTCTCGATAAATTGGCCCTTTTTAAGGCTCGCAAACTGTTTGTCTTCGTCTTCGTTTTCACCGATTTGAACCAGAGGGCCAAACCTCCCTAGTCTTGCGTACACGTTTTTGCCAGAAGTGGGATGCTGGCCGATCAGGCGGCTGGAGTTGACGTCCTGGCGGGACACCTGCTCGGTTTCTTCCACGCTTTTGTGAAACTTACCATAGAAGCCGTCAATCATATCCTGCCAATCCTGACCACCGGAGGCGATATCGTCAAATTCCTTTTCCACCCTGGCTGTAAAATGAAAGTCAATTACATTCGGAAAATGCTCCACGAGGAAGTCGTTGACCACCATAGCGGTGTTGGTAGGGAATAGCTTATTTTTTTCCGCTCCGGTATTTTCAGTTTTGGTTGTGTCCTTGAACTGTCCGTTCGCAATCTTCATTTCCACGTAGTTGCGGGGAGTGCCGTCACGGGATTCCTTGACTACGTAGTCACGTTTTTGGATGGTAGAGATCGTTGGCGCATAGGTAGAAGGTCGGCCTATGCCGAGCTCTTCCAGTTTTTTCACCAAGGAAGCTTCCGTGTATCGTGGCGCCGGACGGCTAAAAGTCTCTCGGCCCTTCATCTCCTGAAGGTTCAAGCCCTGTCCGATAGCCATCGGAGGGAGCAGGGACTTACCGCCGTCCTCGTCTTCTTCCGGTTCGTCGTCGGTATCTTCGAGGTACACTTTCAGGAATCCGTCAAACTTGATCACTTCTCCGTTTGCCACCAGATTTAGCGGGGAATTGGAGATGGCAATCGTGATGGTGGTCCGCTCCAATTCCGCATCTGCCATCTGGGAAGCGATGGCGCGCTTCCAGATGAGTTCGTAGAGACGCTGCTCGTTTCGGTCACCGGACACTTGACTTTGCGAGAAGTCAGTCGGTCGGATGGCCTCGTGGGCTTCTTGGGCACTTTCCGATTTGGTGGTAAATTGCCTTGATTTATGGTAATTGGCTCCGTATGAGCTTTCAATCGCGCTTTTCGCCGCTGCCATGGCATCTTGTGACAGGTTGGTACTGTCGGTACGCATGTAGGTGATTTTTCCTGCTTCGTATAGTTTTTGGGCAACCGACATGGTTTGTGCCACGGAGAAATACAGCTTACGGGACGCTTCCTGCTGAAGTGTGGAAGTAGTAAAAGGTGCCGCCGGAGTTTTTTTGCTGGGCTTTTTCTCCAGATTGGCCACTGAGAAAGAGGCCTGCAGGCAATTTTTTAGAAAGTTTTCGGCTTCCTGTTTGGTCTCAAATTTCTTTGGCAATTCGGCCTGAAAGGTCTTGCCTTCGACTTCGAAGAGCGCGGTGATCCGATACGAGGACTTCGCCTTGTGGGCTTCGATTTCCCGCTCACGCTCCACGATCAGACGTACGGCCACCGACTGCACGCGGCCGGCAGAGAGTCCAGTCTTGATCTTTTTCCATAGAATTGGAGAAAGTTCAAAGCCAACCAGCCGATCCAAAATCCTTCTTGCCTGCTGGGCATTGACGAGGTCATAGTCTATTCCACGAGGATTTTCTATGGCTTTCGTGATGGCGTTTTTGGTGATTTCCCGAAAGACGATACGTTTGGTGTGCGATTCGTCCAGCTTTAGGACTTCCTTCAAATGCCAAGAAATGGCCTCTCCCTCCCGGTCATCGTCACTTGCCAGGTAAACCGTCTCGGCGTCCTTGGCGAAAGACTTCAGATTTTTGATCACCTCTTTCTTGTCCGCGGTGACTTCATAGGTGGGTTTGAAACGGTTTTTGATATCTATTGCTTTATCGCCTTTGGGGAGATCCCGTACGTGGCCGTAGCTTGACACTACCTTGAAGTCCTTGCCCAGGTAGCCTTCAATGGTCTTTGCCTTGGCGGGGGATTCGACGATGACTAGATTTTTTGACATAGAGAAAATAGGAAGCTGCCGTCTTTGCGGCCATTATTGAAATGCTAAAAATAGAGGGCCTAGTCTTCTCGTCCAAATATTAAAAAATTGAGACGCTTGGGTTTGGATGGATTTTTGAGGATTGGCAGGATGGATTTCTGGCAAAAAACGATTTCACAATGAAGCATTTGATACTCTTGAGGCACGGCGAGGCAGGCTTTTCGGACGGGGTTGATTTTCAGCGGCAGCTGACCTCCGACGGCAAGGACCGGCTGAATCTATTGGGCGAAACCCTTCGGTCCGGTGGAATGAAAGTGGATTTTTTGCATTGCTCAGCAGCCACTCGTACTCTGGAGACGGCAGAAATCATCAGAAAATACGTTCCAATCGAGGAAGTGGAGTATACCCGAGAGATCTACGAGGGCCACTTGGAGACGCTGTTGAAAATACTGGAACACACACCAAAGTATGCGGACTCTTGCATGCTGATCGGGCATAATCCAACGATCAGCCTGCTGCTTTCCCACTTGACGCATGAGGGTTATCTTGGACTCAAACCCGGCATGATGGCGATCATCGAGCTGGAGATCAGTGACTGGAGCATGATCGGTTTGGGAACGGGTATTTTAAAGGAGGTTTTGCAGTGAGCAAAGCTCTATCTCTGTGTTCAGTCGCAGCTATTACATACCTGTTTACCGGCTTGATCGCCGAATAGTATCATCCGGGCTTTTTTCACACTACCCTTTAGTCCATTCCTTCGATGTCCGCCTCGCTGTATTTGGGGGTTCCTCCCTTTTGGGTTGCGACAAATGCCCCGATTCTGCAGGCGAAATCAAGGATATCCTCTGGAGACCTCTCCTCTAAGTAGGTCTTGATGAATCCGCTCAGAAATGCATCCCCGGCACCTATTGAATCCTGCACCTGTACGCGGTAGCCGGGGTGTTCAAACAGCTTCCCTTTTTGGTAAATCATAGCCCCCTTGGCTCCTCGGGTCACACAGATGATCTCCATCGGGTAGTGTTGGTCGAGGTAAAAACAAAGGTCTTCTATTGTGGACTCCGTCTGAAAATAATCGGAAAAAATCTCCATTTCGTCTTCATTGATCTTCAGGATATCGGCAAAGCCCAGCAGCGTTTCAATGACTTCAAAGTCACAAAATGGGGAGCGGAGATTGGCATCAAAAACGCGGAGCGTGGGATGATGGAGTAGCTTGATAAGCGTCTTGAGGCTTTCGGGATTTCTCACTCCAAGGGTCCCAAACACGAAGGCGTCCGCTTCTTCCACTGCCTTATCCATCTCTTCATTCCAGACGATAAAATCCCAAGCCACAGGAGAGACGATGGTGTAGCGGATATTTTCCGGATCGGCCGTATCAACGAGTACTTTGGAGGTCTGGTGGTTTTCTTTGCTTTGGATCAGGTCCAAAGGCAATCCAAATCCCCTCAGAAAAGTGAGCAGATCTTCCCCTTCCTTGTCCAGGCCGACGGCCGAAATCAGGCGGGAGTTGAGGCCCAGTTGGTGTAGGTTAAGGGCGACGTTCATGGGTGCCCCGCCGGGCACAGGTCCCGAGGGGAGGCAGTCCCAAAGCATCTCCCCGAATACGACGACGTGATCACGCATGGCTTTTTTGTAAATCTTTTTGAATTTCCTCCAGAGACCTCCCTTTGGTTTCCGGCATTTTAAACATTACCCACAGCAACTGTAAGACCATCATGGCGCAAAAGAACGCAAAGATGTAGCCCGGCCCGAAGCTGTTGGCAAAGAAGGGGAATACGTTTGCGATGAGGGCAGCAAGTATCCAATGGGTAAAAGACCCCAAAGACTGTCCAAATGCCCGGAGCTCATTGGGAAACATCTCGGAAATAAATACCCAGATGACTGCGCCCTGTCCCACTGCATGGGAGGCTATAAATCCAAAGACGAAGATCGGTAGCCAAAAACTCGGGATTCCCGGACCGAGAAAATTGTAAGCCATCAGGGACAGGGAGACGATATACCCGATTGAGCCTATGTACATGAGGCTTTTTCTGCCGAGGCGGTCGATCAGGTAGAGGCCAAGAAAGGTGGCAAACAGATTGATAAGCCCGATACCGACGGTAGAAATCAGGGCGCTCTCTGTAGAAATCCCCGCCATCTCAAAGATCCTCGGTGCAAAGTAAATGATGGCATTGATGCCAGATACTTGGTTGAAAAAAGCTATCATTACCGCCAGCATGGTGCTGGAAAAGAACCTTTTGCTAAACAAAACGCCAAATCCGGACTTTTGCTTCATGCTTTTTTCCTCCTCTATCGCCAGTCGCACGGCTTCATCCACTCCTTCGGGATCGGTCTTGGTCAAGATTTCCCTGGCCTTTACGAGATCGTTGAATTTGGCGATCAGCCAGCGTGGACTCTCGGGGATTCTAAAGATCATCACACTGTAGATGAGGGCCGGGATGCCCTCGACTCCAAGCATCCAGCGCCAGTCGTCAGCAAGTCCCGCGGTACCAATCAGATAATTGGACAAATAAGCCATCACGATCCCGAAGACTATGTTGAACTGGTATAGAGCGACCAGAAGCCCACGGTTTTTGGCCGGTGCAATCTCGGAGATGTACATCGGAGCGACCACTGATGATGCGCCGACACCCAACCCGCCCAGAAATCTGAAAAAGGTAAAGGAAGTGATGTCCCAAGCCAGCGCCGAACCCAGGGCGGAAACGAGATAGAAAACGCCAATCCAAAGGAGACTTTGTTTTCTGCCCCACTTGTCGGCAGGAATTCCACCAAACAAGGCACCGATCACCGTACCGTAGAGTGCCGAGGCGATGGCGAGTCCGTGCATCCAGTCGCTGAGTTGCCAGACCTCTTGAATGTCGCGTTCCGCGCCGGAGATGACCGCTGTGTCAAAGCCAAACAAAAAGCCGCCCAAAGCGGCTGTGATGGAAACGAAAAAAGCGTATCGATTGGAAGACATGGGTGGTTTTGGGTCGATTGTTTCACTAAACTAAGGAGAAGCTCCGCAATTCAAAACCCCGCTCGGCTTAATTTTCTTATATTCGCGGGCACCAAAACAGATCCATATGAAAAGTTTATTTCGCCATGGATTTTGCCAATCAGCCACTATAGACCCAAAACCATGACTTCCACAACCGAGGTATATAAGCCCAAAAACCACATCCGGATCGTCACCGCTGCCTCCCTTTTTGATGGGCATGATGCGGCGATCAACATCATGCGCCGGATCATCCAATCCACCGGCTGTGAGGTGATCCACTTGGGACACAACAGATCCGTACAGGAAATCGTCGATTGTGCGATCCAGGAAGATGTGCAGGCCATCGCGATCACGTCCTATCAGGGCGGCCACGTGGAATTTTTCAAATACATGTTTGATCTCTTGGGTGAAAAAGGAGCCAGTCATATCAAGATATTCGGAGGTGGGGGAGGTACAATTCTTCCGGAGGAGATCAAGGAGCTGCATTCTTATGGTATTGCCCGAATCTACTCTCCGGACGATGGACGTGCAATGGGCCTTCAGGGCATGATCAATGATATGGTGCGGCGATGTGACTTTCCCATTGGAGATGAGCTTCCCGAAGGGTTTTCCCTTGATAAAGACCATAAAGAGCACGTTGCCCGAGCCATATCGGCCTTTGAAAATTTCCCCGAAAAATCCTCAGCTCTCCTCGAGCGAGTGAGAAAGCAAAGCAAGAATGGCACAACGCCGGTACTGGGAATCACCGGCACAGGTGGAGCTGGGAAGTCTTCGCTTGTCGATGAACTGGTCAGGAGATTCATCTTGGATTTTGATGATAAGACACTGGCAATCATATCAGTAGATCCGTCGAAGCGAAAAACTGGTGGAGCGCTGCTCGGTGACCGAATCCGTATGAACTCGATTCATCACCCCCGGGTTTTCATGCGTTCTTTGGCGACGCGCCAATCCAATCTGGCACTTTCCAAATATGTACAGGATGCGGTGGACACGGCGAAGGCGGCGGGGTTTGATATGATCATCCTGGAGACTTCCGGTATCGGACAGTCTGACACCGAGATCATAGAGCATTCCGACCTTTCCCTGTATGTGATGACCCCGGAGTATGGGGCGGCCTCGCAGCTGGAGAAGATCGACATGCTGGACTTTGCGGATGTGATCGCACTCAACAAATTTGACAAGCGTGGCGCACTGGACGCAATCCGAGATGTCAAAAAACAATACAAACGAAACCACAACCTGTGGGATATTCAGGATGAGAATCTCCCGGTGTTCGGGACTATCGCGTCCCAGTTTAACGATCCCGGGATGAATCAGCTGTACCGCGCAGTCATCGGAAAAGTACATGAGAAGTTTCAGGACTGGGAAAGCAATTCAGAGTTGACGTCTGGGACATCCGAGAAAATTTACATCATTCCACCTGCTCGAACCCGCTACTTGAGCGAAATCACGGAAATAAACCGAAACTACGACCAATGGGTAGAGGAGCAAAAGGAGATTGCCCAGCAACTCTACAGCATCCAAAAGTCCATCGATGCGATCAAGGCTGCAAAGGTGGCTGATGCTGACCGGCTTGTGAAAGAGCTGCAGGAAGTGTATGCACAGGTTGAGTTGAGCCTCGATCCGAAAAACAAAAAATGGCTGGAGGAGTGGCCTGCCGAAGTCGCCAAATACGGCGAGGATTTTTATGTCTTCAAGGTTAGAGACAAAGAAATTAGAATTCAGACCTATACCACTTCCCTTTCCAATTCCAGGATTTCAAAGGTTGCTTTGCCGAAATATGAGGCTTGGGGTGAGCTGCTGAAGTGGGGCCTGAGAGAAAACGTACCGGGTAAGTTTCCTTACACGGCCGGTGTTTTTCCTTTCAAAAGAGAAGGCGAAGATCCCACGCGGATGTTTGCCGGAGAGGGAGGGCCAGAGCGTACGAACAAACGCTTTCACTACGTATCTGCCGGGATGCCGGCCAAGAGGCTTTCGACAGCCTTCGATTCGGTGACGCTTTACGGAGAGGATCCCGACTACAGGCCGGATATCTACGGCAAGATTGGAAATTCGGGAGTGAATGTCTGCTGTCTCGATGATGCCAAAAAGCTGTATTCTGGCTTCAATCTCGTAGATCCCATGACCTCTGTGTCGATGACCATCAATGGGCCTGCGGCAACGATGACGGCATTTTTCATGAATG
>CAZTJM010000019.1:0-20390 GCA_964613865.1 uncultured Limnohabitans sp.
TCCAGCTCAACTTCCTAAACCAGCTACTTTTTTATTTCCTAAGCAGACCCTACTTAAAGCCTATTCCGTCTTTCTGATACACATAGAATTCCGGTCGATAACTCATGCTGACAAGCAGTAAATCCCCGAAGAGGGTATAGCTTGGGGAAAGGATCCCGTGCACTCGTCCATCCAGAAAAACTGAGCTTTCCGGTAGCTGGACTGCGGCGAGGGTGTCACCAGTGGCCAAATCCAAGGATTCGATGAGGGGGAGTGAGTATAGCTGCTTATAGAAGTCCCAATTGTTCGTGGAGAGATCGATCGTCTGAGGCCAGGGCTTTTGATAGTAGATTCGGTTTTCTTCAGAGAAAATACCCAGCGGGTTCAATGGAACAACTGACCGATAGGGATAGGGAATTGGTATTTCTCCTACTTTGGTGGAATCCCGAAATCTGTAAAACCCATCTGTTTGGGTGAAGACAGTTGCTTCTCCATTCAGGTAGCCAAGTCCGGAGACATTGGGGACGGCATTCAGCCCGTCGGAGCGCAAGTGGTTTTGGTTGAGGATATGGCCATGGGTGTCTACTTCCAGGTATTTCCAACCCATATTGTCGACGAGGAGGTACTTTTCAGCTTGACCGTCATAGTCGATCAATGTCAGCTCTCCTAAGTAATCGACGGTAATCGAATCGACTAGCTCCAATGAAAAGCTGGGGGCGTTCGTATGATCGGAAGTTTGTTCACAGGAGAGCAGGCCGAAGGCTGTAGTGGCTAATGCCAGTTGTTTACCGGGAAATTTCATGTTCAATGGTGCTTTTAAAAGCTCAAAATCACACATTGAAACCAAAAGATTCCAGAATTTAAAACTAAATAAGTTTATTTAACTAATCTTAGGATTTCGGGAACTCACTCCGCCTTCACTTTCAATTTATAGAGAATGATGCCTTCGTCTTCGGTCTCGGACATTGCCGCCACTTTGGACACGACGAGTTCGCCGTCTTTATTGACCACGTTGGGGTAATCAGCATTGATCGGGAAAGGGAGGTTGGTAGCCAATTGCTTGAAGTCCTTGTCGAAGATTGCTGCAAAGCTAGGGTTCATTCGTCGCCTCGTGACATCTTGCTCGGTGGATTGCTTCAGTTCGGAGGTCTGGGCTTCAGACAATCCTTTGTTGTACACCGCGATGTAGTATTCTCCGGATACGAGAATATTGGTCAGGTTCCCAGGCATTTTCTTTCTGTTTTCTTCAAAAAATCGCTGCGCTTGGTCTAGCGGAACAGGTGTGTACGGAACCCAATTAGGAATATCCACTTCTACAGTCTTTTCAAAGACAAAGCGATCCCCTTCTTTGGCATAGACATAGAATCTTGGCTCAAACCACATGCTGAGCAGTAGCCGGTCACCATCCAGCGTATAGACCGGCACCGGAAAACCGTGGATCTGATCCCCGAGCAGCGTGGAAGTCTTCGGCAAACTGAGTACGCCCAAGGTATCTCCTGTGCTCTTGTCTTGGGACTCGATGATGGGAAGTCGGTACATCGTCTGATAAAACTCGCCTTCTTCCATGTTGACGGCGAGCGTTTCCGGCCAGGGCTTGGGGTAGTAGAGCTTGTTGCCACTTTCAAAGACTCCGAGCTTTGGATTCATTATTTGAACTTGATAGGGGTATGGGATTTTGATTTCCCCGACCTTGGTCGAGTCGCGAAAGCGAAAGTAGCCCTTCGGGGGATTGAATACCGTCACGTCGCCGTTGAAGTAGCCCAGTCCCATGGCTTGGCTGACGGGAGCGAGGCCCTCTTCGCTAAACTTGTGATGGTTGAGGATTTTACCCTGTCCATCCACCTCGAGGTATTCGTAGTACACTTCGGTCGTGAGCAGGTATTTGTCCGCTTTGGGATCGTAGTCCTGGAGCATCATCTCCCCGAGGAAATCCACCTGAACAGAGTCGGTGATTTCCAGAGAGTAGATTTTGGGAGTCTTGCTTTTTTCGGGTTTTTCTCCGCAGGATAAAAGGATATAAGCTACTGCGCTAATCGCCAGTTGGGTCAAGGTTGGTTTCATTGGAAAAATTAAGGATTGAAAAATTCTGGAAACAAATGCATGGTTTCAAAGATTACAATCCAAAAAACTAAGTTTTAACGAAAACCACAACTAAATTGAGTTTTTTATTACATTCTCCAGCTCATGCCGTGATTATCAAGAGGCGCCTACTTCACCCTGAGGTAAATTTCCGCGACTGCATGATCTACACCGGGCTCGACGGTCCTTTCCACTCCGGTCTGAATGAGCGTATCTCCGCTGATGGAGATGTTGATTTCAAGAGTGTTGCCCGCCCAATCACGCAGACAGAACTACTTGAGGTTTTCTCCGCGTCCAGTATGTGAATTCCTGTGCCTGCCAAAAAATACCGCAGGGGAAACACGTCCCATGTTCAAGCCATGCGGGGAAAAGCAAGGGGAGTGAAAGCAGCTTTTTCAAGGCTGGGTTAGTTCGGTGGAACATCGTTTGGCTTGGAGTTCATTTTTTGGGAAATGCCCCTCAGGGCAAGGTCCAACTCTTGCGCAGATATTTCCAAATTCTCAATAAGGCTGGTTTTTTCGCTTTGTTCCAAGCTATCCGGATCTTGGAGAAGATTGGTGATTCCCATGATGCGGGCTAGTGGGGCTCTGACTAGATGGGATTGTTCGGATGCAAGTTCCTTCAATTGTGCGTTGTGGGCCTCGAGTGCGAGCAAAAATCGAGTTTCTTCGGTGATGTTTTGGATTGCCACGATGTATCCGGGAGATTCGTTTTTGGACGGTTTTGTCCTCATGCCATAGCCCCTGATGATGACTTCCTGACCATCCTTACTCAGTATATGCTTTCTGAATACAAAGTCGTCGTTTGTATTGGAATTCGTGACCTTGGCGAGTTCGGCATCGTCCTCTTCTTTGCGATTTTCAGGGGTGTAGTGGTTGATGTGTTTCCCTACCAGTTCTTCGGAGGAATAACCAGTGATCGTGGCGATGTTGTGGCTTACCTGCGTAAACAGGCCCTCTGCATCGAGTTTTAGGATGCCGAGATTGGGGTTGGAAAAGAGCAGCTCGAGTTCCAGCTTCCGCTTGTTGATGCTTTTGGTCATTTTTCTGATCAGGAAATAGAGCATGAATGTGGTGATGCCTACATAGAAAAAGCCCTTAAACAATTGGAACTGTGACATCTTTCGGATGTCATCGCTGAAAAAATAGGAGGCAAGCGAGTCACTGAACAGAATCCAGGAAACGCCCACAACTAGGTAGCTCAGGCAGATGACTTTGGCATTGTAGCGCGAACGGTTTTTTTGCATAGCACCAGGACTATAATAAATGCAAACTGAGTCAAAATACGCGAAATCCCCTTGAAAGCGAGCTTTGCTTCGAAAGTGGCTTATTTTGCCTTAAGAGCATCACCTTCAAAGCGGATTCCTTCCCAACCCTTGAGCATGAAGTTTCGAATGTTTTGATGATCTGTGCCTTCCGGATTTTCGAGGACATCCTTGCGATAATAGTCTCCGAAAAGTGCCAAGGTCTGCTCGGCAGTCAGTCCATGGAGCTTGGCAAAAGAAAAAACCTTGCAGCTTCCGTTGTTTTGCCCGGCTTCGTTGATCGTGACTCCATTGACAAAGCGGGTTGGCGTAAATTCATAGTGTTCGTCTATGTAGGCGATGACTTCCTGGAAAGAGACGGTTTCCGGATGTTCTTTAATGGCTTGCAGTAGTTTCATTTTCCTAGTGGTTACGCCGCAAATTGGGATTTTTTCCGAAATTTTCTTCCGGATCGATACCATCTCGCTCTAATGTGCGCTCAAAGCATGATTAGAGAACCAAAACCGGGAACAGTAGAACTTGGAAAAGAATTCTGAGAAAGAATAGGTTGGCCGCTGGGGAAAGAAATTGAAATGCCTACTCGAAGCTGATGCAAGAGCAAGGAGGAATTGGCTTTTGTTCACACAAGGGGGAGTAATAGTGCATCCGTCTTCTCGTCGCCATTTTGTGGTTTTCCGCAATTTCTTAAACCGTTAGAATTTGGCTTTGATGCCGTTTCGGTTTCAGTCCTAGACGAAGGCTATGCAGTGCTCCGTAAGCCATGAATCTTGGCGGATGACTTAGGCTCCCAATAGTTTGATATCCTCTATTTCCAACACCTGCTTAGCATAGCCCTCCGTCACGGTGCGGATCATGGCCCTTCCGACTTCGTGAAGGCTAAGGGTCTTTTTGGGCATGAAAAAAGGCAGGATGGCTATTAAGGGTTTGAATAGGCCCTTGACGTTTTTTTGTCCTTTTACCGGAGTCATCAGTCCAGGTCTGAAGTTGTATTGACCTCGAAAGGGCAGCTTCATCAGCTCATTTTCAGTTTTGCCCTTTACCCTTGCCCACATCGATCGACCTTTTTCGCTGCTGTCAGTCAATGCACCGGTGACAAAGTCGAAAACCATTTCGGGATTGCATTTCGCCAAAACTTGGGCGAAATGCAATGTCGTGGTCAGTGTGATATGCGTGTAGTCCGCCTCGCTCATGCCTACCGAGCTCACTCCCGCACAAAAGAAGCAGGCGTCAAATCCCTTGAGCCGATCCTCATGGGAGTCGATCTGCATGAAATCCGCGACGAGCAACTCGGAATACTTCGTATGGGAGATGGGATAGGAGCGGCGGCTGATGCTGAGCACTTCGGTAACATGCTCGTTTGAGAGGCATTCGAGCAGGACGCCCTCGCCCACCATACCGGTAGCCCCTGTGAGAATGATTTTTAAGCCCATGTTTTTTTGGAAAGGAGATTCGTAAAGTCAATTTACGCATTCGATGAATAAGGATTGGATCAGTCGTTTAGCCCCTTGCCCTCCAAGATATTGGGAACGCTTTTTTCGATGCGGGATTCCCGTGTTTTGGACTGCTTGGCTTGGGAAAAATAAAACAGATACGCCCGCTGCCGTCCGGGGGTAAGTGCCTCGAAAGCCGTTTTGAGTCTGGAATCGGACACCAATTTTCGCTGAAATTCTTCCGGCATATCGTATTCCTCGGTTTTCTTCAGGTCGACCTTCAGTCCGGCCTTTTCCACTTCAATCGCCTCATAGATGTGGGCTTTGACCCAGGCTTCCTGATCCCGGACTTCCTTCACATGGGTAAACCGAATTTGGCGGGCGGCCTGCACATTCTCGGTTTGCTGGATCAGGATAGCGTGTGAATTCTGGAGCAACGCCCCTTTGAAAAAGAGCAATGCGCAGTATTCCTTAAAGACATGGATCAGGACTACATTGGTCTTGTGAAAAGTGTAACAGGGGCAGCCCCACTTGAGCTCTTCAGTGAGGCCGCAGTCTAGGACTATCCGTCTCAATTGGACGATTTCCTTTTCCCATCTTTCGTTGGAGGAAAAGTAAAAATCGACTTTTGGATTAGGCTTGTTCATTGGGTTCTTGTTTTACTTGGACAATATTCGAAAAAAATGTTAGGAAGGGGCTAAAGGGACTCTTTGGCTAAAATTGCTTTGGCTTCATCCCTTTTGCCGCCAATTCGGCGATTTCGTCGATCCGATTTTGGCGGGTTTCGGGTCGTCTTGCGAGAACAAGCGAGGCCAACATCATCTTCCGCACCGACTTACTTTGGGCATCGAAAAACTCCCTCGCTCCGGCCTTTGCCCTGAGCGCCAGTGCCAGATCCTCGGGGACTATCAATTCCTCGACTTCATCGAGCAGCGTCCACGAACCGTTTTCTTTGGCGATTTCTATAGCCTCCAAGCCAGCTTGGGCCATCAGGCCTGCTTCGGACAAAATCGCGACTTTTTCCTTGTTGATCTTGGACCAAGTGCTTTTTGCCTTGCGCTTGCTAAAGAACTGATGGGAGGTTTCATCGTCTATCTTAACTTTTTTGCTGTCGATCCAGCCATAGCAGAGGGCGATGTCGACGGCGTCACTCCACGAGATGGAGGGTTGTCCGGATGCTTTGGTGTGGAACACCAGCCATACAGATGACTTGGATCGGTGATGCTTCTCCAGCCAATCTCTCCAATCCTTGGCTTCTTTTGGATAAACGACTTCGATGTCTTGCATGGCTCTTACTCGGCTTTTAGATTTTCCCCGTCCCTGAAATGAAGTCGGCGAAATACCAAGCCAGAAAGGATGGTCAAACTGCCGATTACAAGAAAAGTATAACGGAAAGCATTGTGGATTTCGTTGTGGATCAGTCGCACATCTCCCTCAAACAACTTCAGCACAATCAAACCAAAAGCCACACCGAAGCCGATTGCCAACTGTTGGTTTACCGAAATCAGGGAATTGCCGCTACTCGTGTGGTACCCTCTAAGGTCGGCGATGGAGATGGAATTCATCGACGTAAACTGGATGGAGTTGAAGAAGCCGAGCAGCGCGATGATGGGCAGATGCCAATAGATCGAAGAATGCAGTCCAGGAATCGCAAATGAACAGATCAATACTCCGATAATCATGGTGTTGGCCATCAGGGTATTTCTGTATCCAAAGCGATCGAGAATCCGGATCACTACAGTTTTACCAAAGATCGCCGTGAGCGCCATCGGGGCTACGATCCAACCCGAGACCACCGCGGATTCTCCGTAAGCGATCTGGATCATCAGGGGTAAGAGTAAAGGAACTGAGCTGATTCCCAGTCGGGTAGCGAGGTTGCCCAGGATGCCGACGCGGAAGGTTCGGACTTGGAAGAGGTTCAGCGGAAAAATGGGGTTATCTTCTTTTTTTGCATGCCGGTAATAGAAATACAGCATCAAAAAGCCCAAGACCAAAGCCGCTAGGATAGGGGTGATGTGGACAGTGTTTCCCAACAGCTCCAGGGAAATGGACAGCAAAAACGAAGCGGCTCCGAAGAACAGAAATCCCTTCAAGTCGAAGTCGAGGATCTCTGACCTATAATCCGGCATAAACTTCAGTCCCAGCACAATCCCAACAAACGCTATTGGCAAGTTGATCAAAAAGATCCAATGCCAAGACAGATAGTCCACCATATAGCCTCCGACCAAAGGACCAAGCACTGGGCCGATCAAAGCCGGGACGATGGCATAGTTCATGGCTTTGACGAGCTCATTTTTGGGATAAGTCTTGATCAAGGTCAGCCGGCCGACAGGGGTCATCAAGCTTCCGCCCACTCCCTGCAAGACTCTGGCAAAGACGAGTTGGGTGAGGTTTTGGGAAAGGGAGCAAAAAAGCGAGCCCAGCGCAAAGAGCAACAGGGCCGCGATGAAGACCTTTCTGGTACCGAACTTATCAGCCAAAAATCCACTGATCGGCATCAGCAAAGCCAAAGTCAGCACATAGCTGATGATGGCGTTTTGCATGTTGAGCGGAGATTCGTTCAGATCTTGCGCAATGGCCGGCAAGGAGGTATTCAGGATCGTCGAGTCCAGCATCTGCATGAAAATGGACGTGGCCAGAATGCCGGGAAGGATTTTTTTTACTTGTGGACTGACGTTTTTAGGATTCATTCAGGAATATCAAAAAGCTAAGAAGGCTGTTTCCAGAAGGTGTCGCCAAGGATTTCAATTTAGTCAAAGAACAGGGAAAATTAAGTGGAGGTTCCTATGGTGAATTGACTGTTTACCATTTTGGAAGCTGGTGCCTCCTCCGGTTTTTTTCAATTTCCAGGAACTATTGAGGCAATGGAGGTCGTTAATATGTGTATATACATTTAAAATGTCAGCATTCAACCAACTGTTATGAACGTAATCCAGAATCTAAAATGGCGCTATGCCACCAAAGCCATGAATGGTCAGGCAGTGCCACAGGAAAAAGTCGACTATATCCTCGAAGCTATCCAACTGACGGCTTCTTCCTCGGGACTTCAGCCCTATGAGGTTCTCGTCATCACTGATCCAGAAGTGAAGCAAAAGCTCCGCGCAGTCGCTTGGGATCAAAGCCAAGTCACCGATGCTTCCCATGTTTTGGTTTTTGCCGCTTGGGATCAATATACCGAGGAGCGGATCAACAAGGTCTTTGAGCGGAGCAACAAAGAGCGGGGCTTACCAAATAGTGCCACCGATGCCTACCGGACTCGGCTGATAGGGATGATGGGCGCGAAGTCTGCCGAAGAAAACTTCCACCATGCAGCCAAGCAGGCCTACATTGCCTTGGGAAGTGCGTTGGTAGCCGCTGCGGAGCAGAAAGTGGACTCCACTCCGATGGAGGGTTTTGACAATGCCGCAGTGGATGAGATCCTTGGCCTTGCTGAAAAAGGTCTCAGAAGCGTGATTGTCCTTCCTTTGGGTTATCGTGACGAGACTAAAGACTGGCTGGTCAACATGAGGAAAGTGAGAACGCCAAAAGAGGAGCTGGTTACACTTGTCTAGAGTGCCAATGTCTTCCATTTTGTGGAGGGTAGGGCTTAATAAGTCTTTTTGCGGCCGTCGCGTTTGTATTCAACCGAGATTGAAAATGGCGACGGCCGCTACTGCCCTTCAAAAGTATTTTTCAATTCATTTCTTCTTTGCAGGGAGAATTTCGAAAGGAGTTTTCCCTTTTTGCTTTCAATCCAGTTATAGCGTTCGATGAGAGCTTTGGTCCGTGTCCTCGTCTGTTGGTTTTTTCGGAGGAAGATCGAGATTTAGATAAAGCGGACAGATGTTGCCGATACTTTTAGGGGAAGAGGGTAAATAGCTGTTTTTTTTGGGTTTAGCTCCCAGTCAAGTACAAAAAATAACTGAATAATCTTGTAAAAATTTAAAATTAACTGGTATAGCCTTCAGTTTGTGTAAAAAAATTAATAAAGATTTATTGTTTGGGCTAAAAATATCCGGAGTTCATTTTGTAAGCAACAGTCATTTTTTCTAGCTTTAAGATAACAGACGAGCTGAACTCAGAAACGGTTTAGCGTCTGCCGCCCCAATCTGACCGTACGTAGGATGAGTTTTTGTTCGTCCTGACATAGAATCATGTTGCGAGATATTTTTGGATCTCCGCTTCGTACCATCATCCGTTTTCGGATAGTCTTTTATTTTATTTCTAACCATTTATTACCAGTTATGAGAAAGTTTTTACCAATTGCTTTCGCCTTGGCTGTGTTGCTGAGCCTGTCAAGCTCAGTTTACGGTCAACAGCGGGTATTGAGAGGGAAGGTTACAGCGTCTTCGGACGGCCTTCCTTTGCCAGGAGTGACGATCCTGGACAGGAGTAACCAGTCGGGTACCACCACCAATGTGGATGGAGAGTACTCGATCTCTGTGACGGACCAATCCGTGTTGGTCTTTTCGTTTATTGGCTTTTCGAGCAAAGAGATTACGGTAGGCAACCAAACTGAGCTCAACGTAGTCCTGGACGAAGAAGCGAGTGATTTGAGCGAAGTTGTCGTGACTGCCTTGGGTATCAGCAAGGAAAAGGAAACCTTGGGGTATTCTGTGACGGCTGTAGGCAGCGAAACCTTGACCAAGGCTAGAGAACCTAATGTCGCAAACTCCCTTGCAGGTAGAGTTGCCGGTTTGGTCGTGAAGGGAACCAATAGTGGTCCAGGCGGGACCTCCAAGATCACCCTGCGCGGTCTTCCAAGTATCAGCGGCACAGGATCTCCATTGTATGTGATCAATGGAATCCCAATGGACAACACCCAGCGTGGGTCAGCCGGTGAATGGGGCGGCGGCGACACAGGGGATGGTATTGGTAACCTCAGTCCGGACGATATCGAAACCATGACGGTGCTCAAGGGGCAAGCTGCTTCGGCACTATATGGCTCCAGAGCGTCCAATGGTGTCATTTTGATTACCACAAAGCAAGGATCCAAGGGCAGCGACTGGTCTTTGGACTATACCATGAACTACATGGCTGAAAAGCCAGTGGACTTCACGGATTTTCAGACGGTCTACGGACAGGGTACTGGAGGTCTAAAGCCCGCAACCGCTGCCGATGCCCAGACAACTGGAAGGTTGGCTTGGGGAGCACCGCTTGACGGAAGTTCTGTAGTCGGGTTTGATGGAAACCAGTATCCCTATTCACCTACTGACGACCGGTACATTGACTTCTACCGCACAGGATCCAACTTTACCAACACGGTGTCCATCTCCAAGGGTTTGGGAACAGATGGTTCTTTTAGAATGTCTATATCCAATCTGAGCTCCAAGTCAATTGTGCCAAACAGTGGAATGGACAGGCTGAGTATCAATCTGAATGTGGATCAGAACATCACCGAAAAGCTTAACGTGTCTGCCATGATCAATTACATTGATCAAAACTCGAACAATATTCCGTTTTTGAGTGACGGCCCTAAAAACCCGAACAACTTTCTGATGCTGGCGCCCAATATCAGCCAGAGTATTTTCGCCCCGGGCTATAATCCTGAAACCGGCGCGGAAACTGTCTTTAGCGATGACATTTACGTCACCAATCCTTATTTCATAGTAAACCAAGGGGTGAACGATGCAGGCAGAAAGCGAACAATATCCGCACTCTCGACCAAGTACGCCTTCACCAAGGATATCTTTGCGATGGTCCGTCTTGGGAATGACGTCTCCAATGATGACTTTTTCAGTGTCGACCCCACCGGACTCGCCTATACAGCCGACCTGAAAGGTAATCTGGGAGGTCGTGGCCAGTCCCAGAGGTCAGAGTTCAACATCGACGGCATTTTGGGAGCCAAGTTTGACCTCGCTGAGAACCTTACCTTGGATGCGCTTGCCGGAGCAAATTTGCGGAACAACAAGTTTGAATCGGTCGGAGTTGGAGGGAGCAGATTTGTACTCCCATATCTTTATTCGCCCTTCAACGTGGAGACTTTCTCAAGATCCTATGAGTACAATGAGCGCGAGGTACATTCAGCCTACTACTCTGTAGGATTCGGTTTCAACAACATCCTGACTCTGACCACAACAGGTAGATACGATGTGTACAGTACTTTGCCTACAGACAACAACAGCATCTTCTCTCCATCTGTGGCCGCAGCCTTCGTATTCGACCAGCTGTTGGATATGCCGGCATTGGACTTTGGTAAGCTTAGAGCGTCTTATGCGGTTACGAGCGGGGAGCCGTTCCAAGCCTATCAAACAGCTTTTTACTACAGCTCTGCCAATGCGTTTAATGGCATACCGGCGGGTTCTTCGCCAACGAGCCTTCCAAATTTGGATTTGAAGCCCTTTACCACTGACGAGATCGAATTTGGGGTTGACCTTAGCTTTTTCAACAATCGCTTGGGTTTTGATATCGCATACTACGAAAAGGAAACCCATAATGAAATCATGAATGCTAGCTACAGCATCGCCTCGGGCTTCAACAGCGCCGTAGTGGCGACTGGATCTACCAGCAACAAGGGCCTGGAAGTGTTGGTGACCGGTACGCCGATCCAGAGTCCAAACTTTGTGTGGAAGACCTCCTTCAACCTTTCCAAAGTGAAAAATGAAGTTTTGAGTACGGATAACAACAACAATCCGGTCAATCTTGGACAAAACAGGGCTACGCTTGGCAATGCGGTGACTGCCTATGTAGTCGGAGAGGCGGGACCTCAGATCAGGGCTTATGATTATGCCTACAACGAGGACGGCAGCATCAGAGTGGATGCTTCAGGACTTCCCGTTCGTGGGGATTTGATCAACATGGGAACTGTTCTGCCTACATTATATGGAGGATGGAGCAACGAGTTCAGCTACAAAGGAATCATGTTCTCCTTCCTGATTGACTATAACTTCGGTAACAAGGTGCTTTCCGCCACCGAGTTTTATTCGATCTTCAGAGGCTTGCACCAGATCACGCTAGAAGGCAGAGAGGGCGGCGTCACCAACGATGGGGTCACCTCCACTGCCGAGGCCTACTACCGGGCACTTGCGCAGAATGTGACCAGTACCAGTGTCGTTGATGGTGACTTCATCAAGCTTAGACAGCTGACCCTAGGTTATGCGCTGCCATCCAAATGGTTTGGCAATACTCCGGTGTTGAAAGGATTGGAAGTTTCTTTGGTCGCCCGAAACCTCGCTATTTTGATGAGAAAGGCTGACAACATCGACCCTGAAGCAAGCTTTGGCTCCAACATCAACTACACCGGAATAGAAGGAGCCAACCTCCCAAGTACCAGGTCATTTGGCTTTAACCTCAACTTCAAATTGAATTGAAATGAAAAAATATATTAGTTTATTCCTTACGGGCGCATTGTTGGCCGTCTCCAGTTGTGACGGCGATTTTGAAGATATCAATACGGATCCCAACCGAGCCGATGGAGGCGTTTTTGATCCAAACTTGATCTTACCCACCGTTTCTTACAACTATGGGAACATGATGACCGGCTATACCGGGGCCATACTTTTCCAAAGCATGTGGGTACAGGTGATGGCCTCTACCTCCACAGGTGGTGCAAACTATTATTCCAATGCTGACAAGTATGTGGCATCCGGAAGTACAAACAGCTACATCCAGAGTGTTTGGAATGATGGCTTTGCGGCAGCTTCAAGAGTGTATCAAATGCAGAGTTTGGCGGAGGAAAAAGGCTTCGGCAACTTGGTCGCGGTGGGAGAAATCTGGAAGGTATTGACCTTGTCCTTCGTTACCGATGTTTACGGCGATATTCCGTATTCAGAAGCCTTGCAGGCGGAATCAGGGATCACCCAGCCAAAGTACGATTCTCAGCAGGAGGCCTACACCGCTATGCTTGCTGATCTCGATGCCGCGCTTGCTTCCATCAACGATGCAGGGGGAGAGATTAAAAACGACGTGTTGTACGGAGGCGACTTGGCGAAATGGAAAAAGCTTGGCTACTCCATTATGCTGCGTATGGCGATGAGACTCGTGGACGTGGATGCTTCGACAGCCCAGACCTATGTGCAGAAGGCAATCACTGGTGGGGTGTTTGCGTCCGTCGACGACGAGGCCGTATTGGTGTCGGATCAGGTGAACGGCTATGCCAACTCAAGCGCCAATGCGCTCAACGTAATAGATGACGTGTATGAGGTAAGGTGGTCAAATAAGCTGATCGATTTCCTGAAGTCAAAAAATGATCCTAGGCTTCCCGTAATTGCGGAAGTTCCAGGAGCTGGATTGGCTGCAAACAGAAGCACAACTCCGGGTAACAACGATCCAAGCGCTCAGATTGGAATGCCAAATGGCTACGACATGAGAGGTGGAGCCACCGATATCGTCAATGCTCCCAACTATCCAGGACCTACCGGAACGGGCGCGGATGTGGCACCGATAGGAAAGTATTCTAGGCCTACCGCGATCTACCGGGACAGAGATGCGCCGGTTTTTATTCTGACCTACGCAGAAATCCAATTGCTGCTGGCTGACGCAGCCGCAAGAGGATTCTCAGTGCCGGGTACCGCCTCTAGCTACTATGCTGCCGGCGTGGAAGCGGCTCTAGTTTCCATAGGCAAGTTTGGTGGAGCATCCATCGCTCCTTCTGCTGCCGCAGCTTTTGCTGCAGCCAATCCATTGGATACCAGCAGTGCCGAGTCCTCACTCAAGATGATCAACGAACAGATCTGGGCTACTACCGGGATTTTTGCCAACTTCGTTGAGTCATGGAACAACTGGAAAAGATCGGGCTATCCGGTATTGACTCCGGTGAATTATACCGGTAACTTCTCTTCTGGCCAGATTCCAACGAGACAACTCTACCCTGCATCCGAAAGCTCTACGAACCCTTCCGGGTTGTCCAATGCGACCTCTCGAATGGGTGGCGACACTTGGACTACCAAGGTTTGGTGGGATGGAGGAAATTGATTTTCCTTTTAATCCAATCTAAAAATAAAAGGAGGTTCTGGATCATTCCAGAACCTCCTTGTTTTTGAGGGTGGGGTGAAAACCAAAAGGCGCCTATTTAATCCCTCTCCCAAACCCAGATCTATTTCCCCACTTTCTCCCAGATTGATGCGCCGATCTTTTTTCCCTGGGCAACTCCATTTTCGATGGCGTCCCTAAAATGGATGCCTCCATACAGTCGAGAAATGGCAGCTTCCTCGGAAGCTTGATTGAAGGAAGTAAATTTCCTTTCAGGCAGGCCGAAATACACTTCTGAGCTGTCAACAAACCCGAATCCTTCTCCAAAATAGGACGTGAGAATGCTGGATGCAGCGCTGCTGACGACTGAGTGCCCAGAGGTATATTCCGGAAATGGGGGTGTTTGCAGAACAGGTTTCCAAGTTTCGTCTAGCGTTTGGTTGATCACTGTCTCAGGGCGGATTCGATGGGTGTCATATTTGGCTTTCCAGCAGGATACAAATGCATCGTGAAGTGCCATCCCCACCAGCGCATGGAGATAGGCAGTCTCGGCAAATGCCAGCCCGGCCTTTTGCGCAGCTATCCCCGTAATGCCCATCCAGTGTCCTCCGGGGGAGATTTTTTTCACACCGATGGCCATGTGGCCCGCAAATTCCACCTTGAAGGGATTGCAATCCCAGAAGTTTGCGATCAGACGCTCTTCCTCGCTGAGGTTTTTGACCCGCTCATACACTTCGGTCATTTGCCGCTGAAAGGAAGAACCCGGTTGAAGATCAAATGGGGCCATGGGAGCCGGATCGTATTCACTCAGGTTTTCTAGGAAAAATGTCTTCATCGTTTTCCATTCCGGCTCTATGGCAGCCATGTAGGCAGGAGGCGTTGGATACCAATAGCCAGGTCCCTCTTTTGGGGTGTAGCGTGTCAGTGCGGTGAGTTGAAGATAGCCGTCCTTCTTGGCGATGGATAGGACTTGGTCCGAGACAGCCTGGGCAAACTGCAAATGGCTGTCTTGGTTCTTTTTGTTGATCGTTTTTGATTTCAGTCCCCATTTTTGCCAGGCCTCCTGCTTTTCTTTCAGCAGGTAGCCAGAGGGCATGATTTTTTCCCCAACCAAAAGCATGGCGTAGATCGCGGCAAATTCCGGAGAGTCAATGTACTGCAAAGAAAGAGGAGCGCTTTGCTCGTGGATGTTGGACTGGGCTAGAAAGTCACCATGTCTAAATTCCACTCCGGACTCTTGCAGGACTCTGTAGGCAGCAAGGTTGGCATAGGCATAGATCCTGGCAGCCACCGGTGGACTGGCCACATCGGTGACCATGACCTCGGTGATGTGGAAATGCTGCTCCGCGTAAATCCGTGGCCAGTCGGAAACTTTTTTTTGCCCTAGACTGACCTGGCAGTAAAAAAAACTGATAGCCAAGGCGACGAGGCATTTGACGACTTCTTTCATCTTCTTTGGTAAAACTCAGGTTGCTGTTGGTTTAGTCCAAATACCAAGGTCTTTTGCTTTCCCAGGCTCAGCTCGAGAATGGACTTGATATCCCCTTTGATCCATAGTCCAGACTCCGTTGGGCTCAGAGGCCTGAATTGAGCTTGTCCCTCATTAATCAACACAAGCCCCAAGCCTGCATCTATCTTTCCAATACGGATTCTGTTTTGGCTTTGGTTGCCGCCCAAGACGAGATCGGGTTTTGAGTCCCCGTTGAGATCGGTGACTAGGATGGCATAGGTGGGGAAACTTTGCGCGATTCGGGGGAGAGGATGGGCTGCGAATCCTGTGGATGTATTTTCAAAATACATTGTCTCAAAAGTGTTTGCTTCCAGCTTTTGGGCTTCGGCGAGCTCCTCCGGCGTGAAGAGGTCGCCAAGCTTTGCCTTGGAGTAGGCGGCATAGTTGGTGAATTTGCTTCGCATGCCTGCCATTTGGTCCAGCAATTCATCCCTACTGGCAAAGGGATAGTAGTCATCGTCAACGAAACACTCCATGATCGGATCGATACTGCCATTTTGGTCAAAATCTGCGGCATAGAGTCGTAGGGATTTGTCCGGTTTGGCAACCAGCTGGCTGTTTAGCCCAAAATTGCCCGCTATCAGGTCGAGGTCTCCGTCCCCGTCAATGTCTGCCTGTGCCAGACTACTCCACCATCCGGAAAGTTTGTCTGGGAAATATTTTTCGGACTGATCTTCAAAACGTCCATTTCGATTGACTAAGGCTAGGGGGCTGAGGTATTCTCCGACCAAAATGAGGTCGTCGATGCCATCTCCATCCAGATCTTGGGCTATTGAGGAGGTGAGCATCCCGAGCTTGCCGTCATGGGGCAATGCGTCTTCTATCAAAGTGAACGCGCCCTTTCCATCATTGAGGAGCAGCTTGGAAGTGGGGATCTCAGGATATCGTCCAGGAATAAGTCTGGCGCCCACAAATAAATCCAAAAAGCCATCTCCATTTGCATCCAAGGCGATCGCTGCACCGGTGCTGATGCGGTAGTCGGGAAAACTTGCCTGGGGCACAAAAACGCCATTGCCGTCGTTCAAGAAAAGGCGATCCCTCAAAGAGGCGTCTTCGCTGGTGTAGTCGTGATAGCCTCCGCTCCCGAGAAAAAGATCCATCTTGCCATCTCCGTTGAAGTCCTCGAAAAGGGCCACTGCGTCCGTGAATTCTGCCGCGGAGCGAAAGCCCCGATAGGGAATCCAGGTGCTGTCTTGGTAGGCGTAGATTCTTCCCGGACTCCCCTTGCTGCCACCCACAAACAATTCCTCTATCCCGTCTCCGTCCACATCTGATTTTGCCATTACTGGCCCTAGGTGGCTGGGCATGGTGAGCATAAGAGGTTGGCGTTTGAAGTCATTCAAAGTAGAAGTCGCAGCCGCGAAATCCGCCATGGGGGAGACTTTCGCCAACAAACTGTTCTTCTTGGCGGCTGATTGGTACATAGGCAAGATATTGGCCTTTTCTACTCGTAATATCTGATTAGAGGTTGGGGTGACCAGTGTTTGGATAGACTGATCGGGCCACAGGATTTGGAGGCTGTCCAACTGTGCGCTTTCACCCAAGCCGAAATGGAGGCGGTAGGTGCTTGAGGATTGAAAGCCCCGTGTAGGGTAGAGTTCCAGTTTTTGGATTTTCTCTTTGGAAAAAGCCGTAAGAACAGCTCCCACGGCAAAGGGGTTTTTTGAACTATCCCTCAATTCGACCTGCAGCCAATCGCCTTTTTCGCTTTTGTTTTCATATATGCTTGCGGTTTCGTTCAGGTGCGATACAACCAGGTCCAGATCCCCGTCGTTGTCCAAGTCGCTGTAGGCTGCTCCGGAGGAGAAGTTTTTTGCCGCAAATCCCGCGGCTTCCGAACGGTCATTGAACTGGAGGTTCCCCTCGTTTTCGAAAAAATAGTCATGGACAGGAGTAGAACCCATGGACGTGACCAAGTGGAGGGTGTCTGCTTTTTGTCCATCTATGGCCTGCTTGAAATAATAGTCGCCTTTGTATTTCAGAAAATCCCGGTTGGTGTAGTCGCGGAAGTATCCGTTGGTGACGAAGAGGTCCTTTTGGCCGTCGTTGTTGGCATCCAGGAAGAGCGCCGACCAGCTCCAATCGGTATTTGAAATACCCGCCATCTGGCCTATTTCCGAAAATGCCCCGTTGCCCTGGTTGAGCTGGAGCATGTTTCGCATGTTTTGGTGGTGAAAGCCCTGCTTCAGCATCAATGCATATTGCTCATAATTTTCCGGGCCATAGAGTAGTTTTTGGCGCTCATTGTCTTCGGGAAGCATGTCTAGGGTGAAGACGTCGGGCAAACCATCATTATTAATGTCCGCGATGTCTGCCCCCATTGAGAAGTGGGAGATATGTTGGAAGTTCTCCACGAGGCGGTCTGAAAAAGTTCCGTCGCCGTTATTGAGGTAGAGATAGTCGGGCTCGATGTAATCGTTGGTCACCAGCAGGTCAGGCCAGCCGTCCCCGTTGATGTCGGAGGCCAACACGGAAAGACCAAAGCCTAATGCGATGCCCTTGATGCCGGACTTTTCGCTGATATCGACGAATTTCCCACCAATGTTTTCGTACAGTTTGTCACCTGCGTAGGGATGCCTTTCCTTGCGCACGGCTTCAAACTCCAGGGTGTTGATGACCTGGATATGGTGGTTGAGGAGAAACAGGTCTAAGTCTCCGTCCCGGTCAAAGTCAAAAAAAAGCCCCTGGGTGGAATTGGAAGGATCGGCGATACCAAACTCCTCTGCTTTTTCCTCAAATCCAAAATCTCCCAAATTGATCCAAAGCTCGTTTTTTCGGCTTTCCGGATCGCCTTTTCCGGAGTAGCAAACGTAAATATCCAGCAAGCCGTCGCCATTGACATCAGCCATGCTCGCTCCGGTGGTCCAAGCGGGTTTGCCTTCCACTCCCGTAGCCTTGGTCATATCCTCAAACTTCAGCCCACCGAGATTGCGGTAAAGCTTGTTGCCGGTCATGTTGCCCGTGAAGAAAATATCGTCCAGGCCGTCATTATCCAGATCCCCCACTGCGACACCTCCGCCATTGTAAAAATACTCGTAGCGCAGGATGTTGTTTTTCTGGTTTTCTATCAGCTGGTTTTTGAAGGTGATCTTAGTCCTTTTCGGAGAGACGACTTCAAATTTGGAATCAAACCCTTGTCCAGAAGCCCAAAGTGATAGACTGGACAGCGAGGCTATCAGCAGAATTTTGGCAGTAATTTTTAAAACAAAACGCATATAGAGAATCAAGCGGAATACAACCGAGCTCAAAGATTAGACTTCGCGATCGGAATAGGTACAGGTCTTGTCAGCAGTCCTATGGTTTTGCGACAAGGGATTATTAGGGTTTCGGTTTTGTTTGGATCGCTGTTGACTTTTGCCGCATCTTCCATTTTGGAGCCTTGCTCCTTGGGGATTCTTGAATAATTGGGGCGAAAGTGTTTCCTGAAATAAGGTATTTTTCAGGTCTTATGAAAAGATTCGCGGTCGAAAGGAGCCAGGTTTCTCGAAGCTTTTTTGTTCCTTTTGAGCCCCTAGCGTATTTCTTTCTCAATCAAGATCTGAATATCCTCCAAATCCCTTAGCAGTGGAGCGTAGTGGGCGTTTTCCGTCGCTATGCTCGCTAGGATAAACATCAGCAGATTGTTTTCAAACTCTTTGGAGGTAAGCAGGGCGAGGTTGCTTGGGAGGGTTTTGTCCTCCATTAGACCCAAGTCTTTATATACACCTGCTTGGATTAAGACGGTTTTCAGGCTGTTTTCGTCCGTCCGGAAGAGATCCAGCACCCTTTCCCTCTGAATTCCCAAATCCCGTTCCTGCCGTGTGATATCCTCCATGGTGGAGGTCCAGTTGGTTAGGAGAATTCTCAGTTTCGGGTTGGAGATGTTTTTCAGATTCCCGGAATTGATCATTTCGATCAGGAAAGAATTGTTTGGATTGAAGGCTATGTCCGAAGAAAAGGCTGTGTACATGAGTTCGGAAAAATCAGTTTCGCTCAGCGCTTGGCTTGGATCTGAGCTGTGATTCAGGATCTTTTTTGCCGCTTCAAGGTTGTTTTGGTTTACGGCTATCAGCTCGGTCAGCTTCAGCTTGCTGGTGTGAAATTCGTCCTTCAGACCGAGCAGGTAAGTCTGTTCGGTTTTGGCGAGGAGTCTATTTTGGTTGCCGTTGTTGATGGCAAGGGCGATCAGTATGCCGATCACGACCAGGATGATTTCGCCAAAGGCGTATACGAGATACCTGCTGAACTTATTTTCGGAAAGAAGTCCTTTTCGGATAGACCTGAAAAGTTTGAGCATTGTTTTAAGACGGATGTTCCGACTTAAGCCAAGTTAAAAAAAATGTTGCAAAGGTACTTCCAACATCGCCAATGAAGGTGCTCGGTGCCCGGTGACAGGCCATCGTGGTATCGCACGGGATTTATTTTACCGCGATATTCATTTTAAAGCCATTGGATGTGTTTGAAAGGCTCCATTGGTCAGTCACAAAAGATGAATGTTTGGTCTCAACCTGCAATTCGAATGTGATAGTCTTTGTGATGGCTTGTCTGGTTCCGTTTTTCTTCTCCGGGTACCATTTCGAATCCAGGCTTTGGGTCGTGGCGAGTGCCCTGTTATATATCTTTTTGTTTTTGATCGTGTCTTCTATTTCCGTGATGTTTACAATTTTTCCTTTTTCGTCAATCGTGAACAGAAAAATGATCATACCCGAATTGAGACTGATCGTATTGTTGCTCGATTGCAGGTAGGCTGGAAAATCGAATGTCTCGTTCAGATATTGCTTGAGAAAAAACTCACCACCTATAAATCCAGCTTCGATATTTTCCAGATCGGCGTTGTGCGAGTAGACCAGAGAGTCGCTGTCATGATCGAACTGTTGTCTCAGGAAACCTGCTTCATCAAAGTAATCCCAGACCCCTCGCTTTTCCCCATTGCTGTAGTTGCCAGACTGTGCGGTCGTCGGGTTGGCCCACATCACCTGAAAGGAAGCTCCTTTTTCCGAGTCGCTGCTAAGCAAATCCAATGGCTTGGTTTCTGGATAGTAGTAGGTCCAACGGCCTTCCTTCAAGCCATCTTTATAGTATCCTTTGGATTTGATGTTGTTTCTGTTTGGGTAGTAGGTTTCCCAATAGCCGCTTTTTTTTCCTTGCGAATAACTGCCAGCGGACTCGATAAAGAGCCCCCCATAGATTGGTTTGTCCAATCTTACATAGTTTCCGTGTTTGGTTTTTTTGTCTGACTTGAGGACTGAGTATTCTTCAT
>CAZTJM010000019.1:20400-46394 GCA_964613865.1 uncultured Limnohabitans sp.
GCAGGATTTCTTGCGCGTAGTTATTGAGACTTATCAATAGTAAAAAGAGGGGAAAAAATAGGCGTTTCATGGGATTGTTTGGCACAGATGCTTGTTCTGGGGATTTGTGAGGTGGATTTGGATTCAATAATTTCTTCTAGCCTTGCATTTCTTGCGGCATAATGGGGGATATACTTGGAGTTTGGAAGCTCAAGACCCGATTAACTCCCCAATCACCCGTGGAAAGTGTTCGTGCTCCAAAGCATGGACTTTTTGCGCAATGTCTTCCGGGCTGTCTTCCGGGCTGATGGGAGTGGAAGCCTGAAAGATGATCCTGCCCTCATCGTAGTGCTCGTTGACTAGGTGGATGGTGATGCCCGTCTCTGCGTCGCCGGCTGCTTTGACCGCTTCATGTACATGCATGCCGTACATGCCTTTGCCTCCGTACTTGGGCAGGAGTGCTGGATGGATATTGACCATGCGATCCGAAAAAGTCCTGGTCAGTTCATCTGGGATTTTGAGCAGAAAGCCAGCGAGGATGACCCAATCGATGTTTTCATCGACCAGCTTCTGGGTCAAAACTCCAGCTTCCATTTCCTTGCGGGAAAAAGTAAAGGTTTGCACTCCGAATTGCTTGGCGCGCTCCAGGACGAACGCGTCTGTTTTGTTGGAGGCGACAAGGGCCACTTCAGCCTGATGGGAATGCTGAAAATATCCCATGATTTTTTCGGCATTGGAGCCGCTGCCAGATGCGAGGATAGCGAGACGTTTCAATGTGGGTGGATTTTACGATTCAAAAGTATCCATACTCGGCCGGAGAACCAAAACCTACGATACAAGAAGACCTGCCAGACTTCAACGTCCTGGCAGGTCTTGCTTCGCTCGGCGGTATTATTCCTCTCCTGGCTGCAGAGTATAATTGATCATCCAGCCAATGCCGTACTTGTCTTCAAAACTTCCGAAATATGCACCCCAAAAGGTCTTTTCGTAGTTCATCTCAATTTTTCCTCCGGCGGACAGTCCATTGAAGATACGCTCACCTTCCTCCCTGCTATCCGGTGCCAAGGAGATGTAGTTGTGGTTCCCCTTGTGCAGGACATGGCCCATGGATGGGCTGGTGTCGCTGGCCATGATGGCCACGTCGTCACCGACTTTGAGGGAGATGTGCATCACACGGTTTTTCTCGTCCTCGGGCAATTCCATGCCCGGTGCTTCTCCGAAATAGCTGACGCCGCCTTCAAATTCGCCGCCCAAGACGGACTTGTAAAAGGTCATGGCTTCTTCGGCTGTGCCGTCAAAATTGAGATAGGGGTTTACTTTCATGGTTTTGTTGGATTTGGGTTTCGGACTAATTTACGGATTGTCTTGCGGTTTTTCCCACTGAAATCAAATCGACTCTGAAACTTAACACCGCGATAATGAGACCGGAGCCTGCAATTGCAAAAGCCACGGGCACTCCAACAAACGATACCGGGACAGAGATCAGTTGCAACGCCAAGCCAACTATCCAAATCAGATGGCCCTGCCATGATCTTTTCTTCCTCTGAGCCAGCCTGCCACCGTTTTCCCCCTCTTCTACCAATGGGCGAAAAAAGTCCCTGTATTGCCATAGGAGGTAGATATCCATTGCCAGAAGGACGGCGAGTACGTAGGGCGTACCTCGCCAGTGTTGGGAAATGGTGACCATCAGGATGTTTAGGATCATCGGAACCATCATGATGCCGCCCAGAAGTTTGTACCTGGTGGTAAGCAGAGCAAATCCAATTGTGATCTGGCAAATCGCGATAAAACTGGCGTACAGGCCCAAGTCGTACTCCGCGAGACGCTCCACCAGCCAGGGAGGGCCGATCCAACCGATAAATTGGTGGCCTGCGTATAGCTTGACCATTCCAGCAGTCCAAAAAGTGAAACCAAGGAATATTGAAACCAAATTGGGTAGTAGCTTTTTCATTTGAGGTAAAGGAAAGTAGGGTTCGGGTCTGCGGACTTAGCCTAATTTGGGGATTTTTGCTGGAATCTAAGTGGATAAGATTCAAATACGGGTTGGGCTTATTTGGGCTTAGTTTTCTAAATCAAAACCTGCCATTTATTCTTATATTTCAATTCATACATGGTTGCAGGTAGGCTAATGCCTGTATTCCGTCTAATTTTTTACAAAGTGGGAACAAGGCACTCTATGGACTCGAACAATCAGCTGGAAACGGATGGAAAGGGACGACTTCCCTCTGTTGCTTTCGATGAGCTGGCTACCTTGGCGGCAGATAGCTGCGGTATTCCTTTTGGTTTGATTTTGACTTGGGAAGCGGGTAGCCCGTCCATACGTGGCATTGCCGGTACAGAAGAGCCAGATGCTGATTTTGATGCGCATTTGGGGTGGATTTTCGAATTGTCAAAGGAGGGTTTCATTGTTATTCCGAATATCAGGACAGAGGAACGCTTTGATTCAAGTCTACGGTTTCGGGAAAAGGAAGCTATTGGTCTTTTTGCCAGTATTCCAATCGAATCTTCCGGTGGAAAGCGTGGCTCTTTAAATGTTTTTGACACTTCTCCTCAGCATCTGACCGACCGACAGATCGATTCATTGAAAAAAATTGCGAGACAAGCAGCTCGGATAATAGACCTAGAGGATAGCAAGCGTGGACAGCAGCGGGCGCGGGAGATTTTTGAAGAAGAAAAGAACAGGCTGCTCAGAGTCATCGATTCGGCAGAGATGGGAATCTGGGAAAGCAACCTAGAGTCCGGAGAATTCCTAGTAAACGAAAAATGGGCGGAGATAATAGGCTATACCACCACTGAGCTGGGTAACCTTAGTCTGCAGGTGAGGGATTCGCTTGTTCATCCCAAAGACCTTGCGGAGTCGAAAAGAGCGCTGGCTGACTATCTCGAGGGGGTGCTACCTCACTACGAATGCGAGCTGAGGATGAGGCACAAGAAGGGATATTGGGTATGGATTCTCGAGCGGGCAGAGCTCAAACTCACACCGGACGGAAAATCGGGGTCTTGGCTGTTTGGGACGATCAGCGACAATTCCGAGCAAGTGATCGCCTACGAGCAAGTCTACCTGAGGGAAAAGAAATTCGAAACGCTCCTGGAAAACAGTGAGGATGCGATCGTGATTCTAAACCAGGATGGCAGATCCCACTTTGAAACCGAGTCGGTGTCGAAGATTCTCGGAAGGAAACTTGACCTGCGGGTAGCAGAGCCTATTCGGAATTTCGTCCATCCCGACGACCTGCAGTATTTTGACGGCTGGTTTCAGGAATCGCTGTTGAGTCCGGGGAAAGCGATCAGGGACAATGTATCGAGACTTCGCCACCTCGATGGCAGTTGGCGCCACGTCTCGGGTACCCTTACCAATCTGTTTGACAACCCCATCATTAACGGGATTGTCTACAATTTCAAAGATGTGTCGCGGCAGGTTTTGGCCGAGGAACGGCGCAAAAGCGCCGAAAATCGCTACCGAAAACTGGCTCAAGAGGGTGCGGATTTGGTGTGTGTCATCGATGAAGAAGGTATTTTCAGCTATCTGAGCCCCAATTTTCAAAACTACCTTGGATTTAGTGTGGAAGAGTTGGAGGGGAAAAACGCATTTGACTTTATCCATCCAAAGGATGCTGCGATCATCCTTGTGGATTTTCATAGGATACGTGAGGAAAAACAAGTCAGGGGACTTCCATTCCGTTTTCGGCATCAGGTGGATGGCTGGCGATGGGTACAGAGTGTCGCTACCAATCTCCTGGATGATCCGGATATACGGGGAATCGTCGTCAATTCCGTCGATGTCACGGCGATGGTCATCGCCAAGAAAGCACTGGAACAAAGCAATGATCGGTTTAGACTAGCCCTCAAAGCGGGCTCTGAGAGTATCTATGACTACAATCCACAAACCCGCAAGATCTTTATCAGCGAGACCTTTGAAGAGGATTTTGGCATTAGGCTGGGAGACGAGGAAGAAAACTTCCAGCTAATCCGAGACAGAATCCATCCCGAAGATCTCAAGCAAGCGGTGTACGAATTTCGGGAAGCCTTAGAGAATCCATCCGTCACCACTTGGACACGGGAGTATCGCCTTTTGAAAGGAGATGGAACCTACGCCTATATCCGAGACAGGTCGATCAAGCAGACCGACAAGTCCGGGAGGCCGATTCGGGTGGTTGGCGCTCTCATGGACATGAGCAGGATGAATTTTTTCGAAAAGCTCCATGACATCGAAAAGGAATTCATCGAGTCCAGTCTAGTGACCAGTACGAATGAAAAGGAACTGTACCGAAGTTACCTTCTCCAGCTCGAATCGCTGATCCCGGGGATGAAAGCCTCTATACTCCAAGTGGAGGATGGCCGCCTGAAGAACTTTGTCTCCCCAAGCCTGGATTTGGATTTGGTGCAGTCGATCGAAAGTGTGCAAATCGGACCAAACCAAGGTTCCTGTGGTACGGCAGCCTACTATGGGGAGAAAGTGCTAGCAACGGATGTATTTCAGGATTCCAGGTGGGAAAACTATCGGGAGCTCGCTAGGAAGTATGGCATAGGCGCCTGCTGGTCTTTTCCCATACTCAACGCGGCAGGTAAGGTGGTGGGGACCATTGCCAACTATTACTCCTCCCCGAGGGAAGTGGGTGAAAAGGAGCTGACTACCTTGGAGCGTGCCCAGCGCCTAATATCGCTTTTGATGGCGCAGTATGAGTACCTCGAGAAGATCAGGCTGGACAATGAGCGCTATGAGTTGGTCAACAAATCGACGAATGAAGCCATTTTTGACTGGGATGTCCAGAAAGATAAGTTTTACTGGGGCGAAAGCTTGACCCGCGTTTTTGGTCATCGGTATGAAGCAGGTGAATTCAACCTCGACACCTGGGCCAGCCTTATGCACCCCGTGGACAGCAGCGAGAAGGCTGAGGAATGGACAAATTTTATGGCTGACCCTTCGGCGCGAAAGTGGCAAAACCGGTTCCGATTTTTGAAGAAAGACGGAACCTTTGCCTACGTGGAGGAGTCTGCCTACATCATCCGGGACGATCGGGGAAATCCCGTCCGCATGATTGGAGTTCTGAGGGATCAGACCGATCTGAAGAAAATGGAATTTTTGTTGGCCAATGCATCCAAGCTGTCTAGGGTTGGAGCTTGGGAAATAGATATACCCAACGACAGGCTTTTATGGTCATCCATCACTCAGGAGATCCATGAGGTCCCCGCCAATTTCACAGCCTCTACTGCCGAGGGGATTACTTTCTACCGTGAGGATTTCAGAGAGGCAGTCTCAAGTGTCGTGGCGCACGCGATGGAGAAAGGGGAGAAGTTTGACTTTGAGGCTCCGATAATCACCGCAACCGGAAAAGAGCGATGGGTAAGGGCGATCGGACAAGCGGAGTTTTTCTTGGACCGCCCTATAAGGATAGTGGGATCCATCCAGGATATCCAAGAGCGGAAACAGATGGAAGAGCGCCTCAAAGGCATGTCGGATAGCATCCCGGGTGTCATATTCCAATACGTCCGCAAGCCGGATGGTTCGGATGAATTTCCCTATATGAGTCGCGGCTCCATCCGATTGTTGGGGCTCACGCCGGAAGAATGCATGTCTGACAGTGAGTTGGTGTGGTCCAGAATTGTGAGAGGGGGAGATTTGGAAGTGCTCAGAGATAGCCTGGAAGCTTCGGCTTCTTCACTCAGCTTCTGGAATTGCGAATGGAGAGTTTTGAGTCCGGATGGCAGGATACGATGGAGGGAGGGTAGAGGCACTCCAAACAGAAAGGCAGATGGTTCCATCGTTTGGGATGGCTTGGTCATGGACGTGACGGATAGGAAAAACCTCGAAAACCTCCTTGAGCAGTCGGCGAGGATGGCAAGAATCGGCAGCTGGGAGTTGGATCTGACAGCGGATCCCCTATTGCTCAATTGGTCGATGTCAACCCGGGCCATACTGGGCTTGGACCGCCTCAGCGGGATGAAACTGGATAGGGTCTACCAGATGTTTGCCGGACAATCCCAAGAGACAGCGAGGCTTTGCATAGAAAATCTGATTCAATGCGGCCAGGGATTCGATGTGGAGCTTGAACTTATATCGGGTACCGGGGACCATCGCTGGATTCGCTGCATAGGCCAAGCCGTCCATGTGGAGGGTAAAACATTGAGTGCATTCGGAAGTGTACAGGATATCCATGCGCGCAAACTCTCCGAGCTGGATCTCAAGCGGCTGCTTTTGGAGCGAAATACCATACTGGAAAGTATTGGGGACGGATTTTTTGCGGTGGATTCCGACTTTACCGTGACTTATTGGAACAAGCAAGCGGAAGCTCTGCTCAGCGTGCCCCGCAAGGATATCCTGGGAAGAAACCTATGGGATTTCTTCAAAACCCAAGAGTTGGGAGAGTTCCCTTCAAAATTTCTGTTGGCACTGGATACCGGCCAGGCGGTTCATTTTGAAAACTACTTGGATGCCTTCGGAGTTTGGTTTTCCGTATCGGCATTTCCTTCGGATTCGGGACTTACGGTGTATTTCAAGGATGTCACCGAAAACAAGAACGCCCAAGAAGAGATCAAAAGATCAAACGACCGTTTCGAGCGGGTTTCGGAGGCGACCAATGACGCCATCTGGGATGCCCAGCTTGCTGAGGACAAATTGTATTGGGGCAGGGGATTTCAGACGCTTTTTGGCTACGACTTGGAAAATTTCCAGCCAACCTTTGATTTTTTCATCAGCAGGATCCATCCCATGGACCGCAAGCGCATCAAGGCAAGCATGGAAAAAACCAATAAATCTCCGGAAACGACGAGCTGGAATGAGGAGTATCGCTTTCAGAGAGCCGACGGAACCTACGCCTATGTGATGGACCGAGCCATCTTCACCCGGGAGCCCAACGGTGCCCCGATTCGGATTATCGGCGCGATGACAGATATTACGGAGCGCCGGGAGTTTGAGGAATCGTTGAAAAAACTCAATGCAAAACTGAAGCGCCAAGCGAAGGAATTGGCAATTTCCAACTCCGGCTTGGAGCAGTTTGCCTACGTTGCGTCGCATGATTTGCAGGAGCCGCTGCGGATGGTATCGAGCTTTCTTTCCCTTCTCGATCGAAAGTACCGGGACGAACTGGATGACAGAGCGCAGCAATACATTCACTATGCTGTGGATGGGGCGGTACGAATGAGGCAGATTATTCTCGATCTTTTGGAATACTCTAGGGTAGGAAAGGGGGATAAAGTATTGGAGGAGATCAGATTGGAAGACCTGATAGAAGAAGTCGCCCAACTGCAATCGCAACTGATAGAGGAAAAACAAGCCCGCATCCGATTCGAAGGCCGGGCGACGATCATTAGCTTTAAGTCCCCGATACTACAGGTGTTTCAGAATCTAATCGGGAATGCCCTCAAATACAGCAAAAAGGAAGAACCGCCCGTGATTTTGATTTCTTGCAAAGAAGAGAGAGAGCACTGGCTCATCGCGGTGGAAGATAACGGGATAGGGGTCAAGGAAGAGTATTTTGACAAAATTTTCGTCATTTTTCAGCGCCTTCACTCCAAGGAAGAGTATACCGGAACTGGCTTGGGACTGGCTATCGTCAAAAAAATCATAGATAGCCTTGGGGGCAAGATTTGGGTTGAGTCGGTTTATTCCAAGGGGACTTCCTTCTACTTTACCATCCCAAAACCGACCAAAAAAGGATCGGAAAGTTGATGATCCAAAATTAAGTCAAACAAAGGTTTTTGTCGGTGAAAAGGGTTTCTGACCCAGGGACAAAATCTCCCCATTCGTGCAAACGACAGGCTCCATGCCATGGTGGGCTGGATCTCCAAACCGTAAAGGATATCTTCTCGAGGAAGATTTTTTGACTAATTTGAGAGAAAAATCAAAACAGGATGTCAGCACACGAACTCGGGGTGGGCAGTAGGATTAGCCACCCAAAATTTGGTTCAGGAGTCATCGTTTCGGTGGATTCCGGATATTACAAGATTTACTTCACAGCTTCGGAAGAAGTCAAAACGCTAGCTCGCGACTATGAAGGCTATACGGTGGAAGAGGCAAAAATGCCGGATTTCCCGATGTTGACGATCAAAGATATGGAGAAGGCGATTCGAGAAGCACTGATGGCGACCGCTGAGAAAGCACCTCTGGTACCTTTGGGAGGGAAATGGATGGGTGGGACGCTGATCATGGAACCCTCGGACAAGAGCCTTCAGGCGAAGGAAGTGCCATTGGAGACCTTCTTTAGGAAGATTGTGATGGTGCGGGAAAAACTCCGCGTGCTGGAACAGAATATCAACAACCACCCTAAACTGGACGACGAAGACAGAGTCAATCTGCAACAGTACATTACCCGCTGCTATGGCTCTCTGACTACCTTTAATGTGCTCTTTGCCTATAAAGAGGACCAGTTTAAAGGGAGTGGAAAAGACTAGGCTAAGCTTGCCAAGTGGCTGAGTCGAACATGCCAACTTGGGAGACGATTCGAAAGGCAGCCGACGCGTATTTGATTTTTGACTTCAATAAAAAAATATATTCATGAAGAATTCCTCTCTAGTTTGTGGCCTAGTATTGCTTTTTGCTCCTCTTCACACGGCACCCGAAGCGGGACTGAAAGAGCTGTTCGAAGGGGAATTTTACATAGGAGCCGCGCTGAACCTGGGTCAAGTCAATGGTTTGGAGCTCGGAGCCGACTCACTCCTTTCAAAACACTTCAATTCGATCAGTCCGGAAAACGGTTTGAAATGGGGGCCGGTGCATCCCAAAATGGGAGAATACCGATTTGAATATGGGGATGCCTACGTAGCATTGGGAGAAAAGCTAGGGGCATTTGTCGTGGGACACACCCTGGTCTGGCATCAACAAACACCCCTTTGGGTATTTCAGGATTCAGAAGGGGAGTTTTTGGAAAAGACTGCCTTGATCCAAAGGATGGAAGATCATATCGATACATTGGTTGGCCGATACCGTGGAAAAATCGACGGCTGGGATGTGGTAAACGAGGCATTTGAAGATGACGGTTCTTGGAGAAATACCCACTGGTACACAATAGCGGGCAGGGATTTTATCAAAGCCGCGTTTCGCAAAGCCCATGAAGTGGATCCTGACGCAGAGCTATACTACAACGACTACAATGTCTGGATACCGGCGAAAAGAAAAGCAATCCTTGCCATGGCGGAAGAACTGCGAAGCGAAGGCATCAGAATAGACGGTATTGGCATGCAGGGGCACTATCGATTGGATTCGCCGGGTCTGGATCAGATTGAGCAGGCGATTTTAGAGATTCACGCAGCCGGATTCCAGGTCATGATTACCGAACTCGATGTCGACGTTTTGCCGAGACCAGGAAGGGGCGAAGGAGCTGATCTCAATGTCAATTACGCGGCCTCCCCAGAGTGGAATCCTTATCCCGATGGGCTACCCCAATCCGTGGAGGCACGCTTGATTGATCGCTATTCGTCTCTTTTCCAGCTTTTTGGCAAACATGCGAACAAAATCTCTCGCGTGACCTTTTGGGGCCTACATGACGGCAAGAGTTGGCTAAACAACTGGCCAGTCAGGGGAAGGACCAATTACCCGCTGCTTTTTGACAGGGAGATGAACCTGAAGCCTGGATTTGTCGAAAAATTGGAAAAACAGTGAGCTAATAGCTCATTGACAGGCTGCTCTTGCTTCTTTTTTCCACAAAAGTGATCGGTACAAACTGATCGGTCGGAGCTCCAATATAGTAGACGGTCCAGTTGGGATCGTGCTTGGCAAGCAACTCTGCAATGCAGTCTGCCCGGTGCCCCTGCGGATTTTTGCAATCGTCCCAGTAAAACAGTTCAACCTTGTAGTGAAGCGCTTGTTTTTCGTTGTTCACAGTGACTTCGATTTGGATGTCCTGCTTGCCGGCTTCGCGCGGGATGGGTATAGCAATGTAGCTCATAAAAGTGTTGTTTGATGCCAAAAGTTATTCGCAGTTTTTGTGCCATTGAAAATCCTCCAAAACGACGGAAATCAGCGGATTATGGCAGTTGATTTAGACTTTAGGCGAACAAATTTGTGCGCAGAAGGACAAAAGCTGAATTTTCATCCTCCGAGACTTTGTATGCTACCCCCGGTTGATCAATGGGAGACGACTTTCAGTCCGATAATCGAGGCAATCAGCGTGGTAATAAAAAACACCCTCCAAAAGTCGGCAGGCTCCTTAAATACGAAAATGCCTACCAAAACGGTACCGACTGCACCAATCCCAGTCCAAACTGCATAGGCGGTTCCGATGGGCAGTTCCCTAGTCGCACGCACGAGCAACACCATACTGATCGTGAGACAAACGATAAAGCCGCCATACCAGTAGATGGCGGTCATTCCGGTACTTTCTTTTGCTTTGCCCAGACAAGCGGCAAAACCCACCTCGAATAGGCCTGCAATAATCAGAATAATCCAGTTCATGCTTGAATTTTGCGGTAATTTACCATGAAATCGCCTACTTCCAGTTTTCTAGCCCGGCGACCTTGTCTTTGAGAAAGAGTATAGCCTTGTCCAAGGTCTCGATGCCATGTCCGGCTTTCAGAATTTGGGTATCTTTTAGGTTTGCAAGAAGCTTTCGGGCATTGCTGAGGGATTTTTCCGCTGGAAAAAGCATGTCCTTTTCACCCAAAACAAGAAAAATCGCCGATTGAACCAGGTTCAGTTCCTGGTTCATGAAATAGGGCTTTTGCGTTTTGTCTTGAAAACGAGTGAGGGCAAAAAGCTCATAGTCTACCAGCAAATCCCAAGCAGTGGGGGAAAGCCTATGTTCTGGATCTTTGAATATGGCCTTTTTTAAGAACTTCTCGACGTTTTTCCGGGTAGGGCTAAGGATTGGTGCCAGATTGTAGTAAAGATTGCTTGGCGCCAAGGAAAATGGCTGTAAACATCCTGGGTTAAAAAGAAAGACGGCCTTTACCCTTTCCGGGTGGGCTATGCATAGCTTCGCGCAAATCAGCCCTCCGAAAGAGGCCCCGACGACGTAGCTCGATTCCAGTCCCAGTTCATCCATGACTTCCACAGCCCAGTGCCCATAGTCAAGGGACCGAATGTCGGGTGTGCCTCCGTCGCTGAGGTTGGGAAGTCCGTTGGTTTCGATCAGGTAGATTCGGAACCGGTCTTGGAGTAAATCGAGGTTTCGGTCGAGGTCCCAAATAAGCGAGGTGGTCCGAGCTCCCGGGAAAACTACCAATGGTTCTAGACCTTTGTCCGGGGTCTGAATCCCATACACCATGGTAGTTCCGAGAATGGTTTTCAGCTCGATTTTTTCATAGGTTTTTCCGTTGGTTTGCTCTAGTCTTCGCACCCAATTTTGAAACCATTGCCGGTCTGCTTCCGGTGATTTGAAAGTGGAAAAAAATCTGGTTTTCATTCGTTGGAGTTGTGGGGGTAGGAGGGAGGGAGTTTCAATTTTTCCGAAGCGACTTGGTTATATGCGGAGCGAATTAGGTCACGAATTACATCCTCGTTCAGGGCCTCTATCTTAGCCAAGGTCCAGCCTCTTTTTCCCCACTTGTTTGGGACGGGAAAAACAAGATTGGGGTCGATGATCGAGAACAGATCCTGCTCCTTTTCAGAGAGCTTGAAACAGGCTAATCGGGTGCTAAAATCGTAGCTCAGGAAGATCTTTTTTCGGATGCGAAAAGAGGTCTTTTCGAAGTGTGGTTCCTCAGTTGTTTGGGGTAGGGAAAGGGAAAAAGTTCGAAGAATATCCAGCATGTGATAAGGGAAAAACGACTCCTAAAACTACGCAAAAATCGGCAGGAGGCCTAAAGCTAAATCCCCGAGGAAAAGGCAGACTTACGTAATGAAAAATCCAAATCGTCTAAGTATCAAATCCATCGCGAATAACCTGCATTTGCAAGGCAGAGCGGTCGACTCATGATTTTTAGCCTTGTCTAAAAATAGGCTTACGGACCTACTTGCCCAGAAAGTGTCACCCCTTGTTGACGTAGCGTGGAGAAGCGAAGGTAATGCAGGATGGAGATACCTTATCAGTATATTCCAAATATTATTCTGAGTCTTGAAAATCCAAATATGTATAAAAGTAAAAGTTGATTTTACGGTTTGTAAAAACGTTGAAAATCAATTAAATATAATTGATCTTATTTTCAGGTTTAAGAAGGTTTTTTAAGGACTTTTTTTGCCAATCTCAGCCAAGGATACCGGTTATTTGTTCGGTATATCCCGTTTGTCTTTTACTCGTCTGACTTTTTTTTTTACGATTGATTTCATTTAGGAAAGCGATTCTCTCTGGGATCGTCCAAGAATGCTTTAAGGAGACTAGCGATTGAGTCCTCCTCAGTCAGGAATTCTAAAATCGGGATGATTTCAGAAAACTACGTAGTGTATGATCCCAATTTTCGCCATGCTTGATTAAATCGCGAAGCGGGTTCAAATTCGGTTTTTCGGGAGGTGTTTTTTCCGAGGAGCGAGGGCCAGTTCGGCTCTAGATTTTCCAAAGTCATAGGTTTCTTCTATGGTCTTTTTTCGAGTTTGATAGGTACCGTGATTTGCCAGAAACTCTCCAATCAAACCAGGAAAATCGAGGCATTAAATCGATCCTTTTTTCAGCTATCGGAACTGTTTTTTTCGACGTGAGCAAGCCAAAAATTGGCTTGGAATTCGAGTGTTTTTCCGCTTGAATTCTCTTGCCTTAGATGGATTTTCCCAGGCTTTTTTTAACGGAATTTTTCTCGGTTTTGCACTTGATCCGAGCTTAGGTTTTTTGTGCGTCGGGGTGGCGTTTCGGATTTCTTTGTCGAACTTGTTTGAAAGAACGAAAGACTTTTTTGATGAAAAGTCGTACTGAATTATCCCACCAAATACCACTATTATGAATCCAACGAAGTTGCTTTTTTCATGTGTTTTGGGGCTTTGTTTGGCAGCCTCATGCGCGGCGCAAAATTCCGATAAGGATGCCGAGGGGTATTCGCTCAAGACACCCAGTTCGGGCGGAATAGGCAAGGTCTACATGGGGCGGGAGATCGCCGGAATAATGGACTTCCAAGGCAGGGCATGGCTGGAGCGCAGCAGCCGTGAGAACGAGGAAAACACCGGCCTGGCGATTCAAAATTTGCCTATCTCCGCCTCTAGCGTAGTAGCCGATATTGGGGCCGGCTCTGGGTTCTATACTTTCCGCATTGCGCCGAAGGTCCCGGAGGGGAAGGTTTATGCGGTGGAGATTCAGGATGATGCCATCGCATTCCTGAACGCCCGCAGCAAGGAGCTTGGGTTCACCAACGTCGAAACTGTCAGAGGATCCGTAAAGAGCCCCAATTTGCCCTCCAGCGCCATCGACCTGGTGATTATGGTGGATGTGTACCACGAGCTGGAATACCCCGTCGAAATGCTTTCTGCGATCAAACAGTCGCTGAAGCCAGATGGAAAGCTGCTATTAATCGAATATCGGGGTGAGGATCCTGCCGTTGCGATCCGGCCACTCCACAAAATGACGGTGGATCAGCTGACAAAAGAATTAAGCGCTAATGGCTTCAAGCTGGAACAAAATGGACAGTTTATGCGGATTCAGCACTTTTTGGTTTTTGGAAAAGCGGATTGACCAAAAGTCAGTTTCCTTTCTTTGGGGCAGACAGTGATTTTTTCGGAAAAGGAAAGGCGAGCTCATCTGTCTCGCCTCTCCAAAAGTATTCTTAAACGCAGGTCAAAACCCGATTCTTTTCTGCTTATCAGAACCGGTAAGCCTTGAGCATTTTGTGGAAGATCTCGTTGTTTTCATAGATTCCTGCAAAGGCCTCGGATCCCGGGCCATAGGCGAAGACGGGGATCATGACTCCGGTATGGCTTCCGGTCGTAAATTTACCTTCAACCATTCCCGTCTCGGTGCTTCCCTTGTTGATGGTGAAGCCTCCGGTTTCGTGATCCGCGGTGATGATCACCAGGGTGTTTCCATCGTTTTTGGCAAATTCCAAGACTTTCCCAATAGCATTATCAAAGTCTATCATCTCTTCTACGATGTATTGGGTGTTGTTGGCATGTCCTCCCCAGTCGATTTGCGAGCCTTCGATCATCAAAAACATACCCTTTTTGTTTGTCTTTAATAGATTCAATGCCACTTCTGTAGATTTTACCAGCTCATCTCCACGTCCTTCGGAAAATCTCGCCTGCTGCTCATCGGCTAGGAAAGCTGCCAGTTTGCCGCTTTTCACAGCTTGAACTTCTTCGATGGAGTTGGCTATCTGGTAGCTTCTGTTTTCTAGCGAATCGATCAAATTGGCGCCGTCAGCACGGCTAGAGAAGAACTTTCTGCCACCGCCGATAAAGACATCGATGTCTGTACTGAGAAAGTCAAGCGCAATGTTTTCATCCAAAGACCGAGAAGATTGATGAGAGATAAAGCTTGCCGGTGTGGCGTGGGTGATGGAGCAAGTCGCCACCATACCGGTCGCAAGGCCGTTTTCTTCTGCGATTTCAAGGATGGTCGGAACGGGATTGCCATCAGCATCCACGCCAATCGCACCGTTATAGGTCTTAACTCCGCATGAGAAAGCAGTAGCACCGGCTGCGGAATCAGTGACAAAGGCATTGCTCGCTTGGCTTTTGTGGAAACCGACCACTGGAAATTGTTCCAGATTGAGGTGGCCATGGTTGCCGGTGAGGCCGGCGTAGATTTGGGCAACGCCCATTCCGTCGCCGACCATTAGGATGATGTTTTTTGGGGATTTGGATCTTTTCTGGGCAGTCGCGGTGCCGACACTTGCAAGAAGCGTCAAGACAAAAAGAATTCGAAATTTCATAAAGTAGGGGTTTATTTAAAATAGTACCGGATTTCACAGCCAATTAGGCTATTCTTCGAGGTCGAAAATGCAGAAAACTTCCCGGAATACCTGATCTGTAAAATCTTGAATCTGGTTCAAGCCTCCGGCTGGCGGTAGAAATTGGATCAATCGAAAAGCTGGTAAGGTCTCATCGTCGCTTAAGGGCAAAAAAAAATAAGGAAGTAGAATGACGTTCTACTTCCTTTATGGATTCAGCCAAATATCGATTCAGTCTCTCATTCTATTTCTCCGGAATCCTCTTCTTCCTCCTCCGCGATCATATCCATTGTGGTTTCTGCCCATTCGACGATTGTCTTGCGCTGGGTTTCGTCGAGTTTTGCGGAGGGATGCAGGAGTGTGTAAATGCCCAAAGGCATCTTACCCTCATCGACCTCCAAATAGATGTCGTCCAATTTTCCAAGCTGGTCCATCATATCATAGTCTTGCCAAAGGGAGAAATTTAGTTCCTCTCTTGCCTCCCTTACGTCCTTGGCGACAAGCCAGGATGCCGGAGCGACGTTGGAATACCAAGGATATTTCGATTCGTTGCTATGGCAGTCATAGCAGGCATTTTTTAGGAGTACCGCCACATCTTCTCCGACGATGCCGCTTTGGATCAGGTCGCCGGGATTGTCGGACTCGACTGCTGGCAATTCATTCGGGACCAGCTGTATGGCGAGCAGCAAAATAGCTGTTCCGCCCAAAACCCATTGCCAACGCGTCATTAGTTCCCGCCTTTCTTCTTGCTAGCACTCCAGTCCAGCAGCGTGGCAAGCTCAGCTTCGGACAGTTTGCCCTCAGGCTTCATTTCCAGGAATTTTGCGGGAGGCATGTCGCCTTTTTCCAATACTTCGGCGATTTTGCCCTTGGTCGCCATCTGTTTGGATTTTTTGGCTGCTTCAAAAGCATCCCAGTCGAGCTTGGCTTTGCCTTTTTCGTTTTTTGACTCGGCATTGTGGCAGCCATAGCATTTTTGGTCGACTATCGCCTTGATATTGGCGGGCATGTCAGGAGCCAAAGCGGGGTGGACGGGATAGTTTTCGACTTCGGGCTTGGTTGTTCCCTGAAAGAACAATAGGCCGACTACAGCGGCCACCGGGAGTAGGGATAATTTTTTCATGGTTCGTTAGTAGGGGTTAAAACAGGAATTTCAAAAAGATTTTGCTTACCAGCAACCCGTTTGCATAAAAAACTGTGATCATTTCGGAAATCATTTGATTATATCGGAAAAAGTGCGATGTTAAGCATCTCTTGTCTGATCCCTTGCTTTGGATCGCATGGGCGCGTTCTCTACATTTTGAGTAGTTTTTGTCGAGCGGTGATTGACGATATCCGCTTTTCGGCTTCGTTAGCCGCTATTTTTCTTTGGTGAAGTTTTTGGAAAGTCTCACGCAACGGAGTCGTCTTACCGCAGAGGTTTGTGTCATTGTTAATCGAAATTTTTGTCATGATGAATCAAAAAGAGTTCAAATCAGAAAAAGTCCTTGCACCGGGAGTGGGCTCGAAGCCCGAAATCCTTTGGTTGAGTTCCCAAAATGGGAAAACAGAAGTCTACAGCACTGTCGCTAATTTCAAAAGCAAGGGGCTTAAGTCATTGTGTTTGGGCATAGACTGTGGTGAGTTTTGCTCCGATAATGGAGTAGAATGGTACGACTGGTTGGTCGTCGAATTGGGGAAACATTTTGACCTCAAGCTCTGTTTCGACAATTTTTCAAGGAGCTCTGGCAAGGTGTCGAGCCATCAATGTGGGCTTGGCGAAATCGTAGAGCATTTTATTTTCAAGCATGGCAAGTATTTCTCTGTAATAGAGCTATGGAGAAATCCGTCCAGCAAGGTTAAACCAGAGTCGACTGAAAACATCTTTTCAGAGGATGTGGTTTTTGCGGCCACTTGGGCAAAATACTGGGGGAAAAATGTCGTGCTGAGGACTTCGAAGAATACAGATTCAAATTGGCTGGCTCAAATTACAGCTTCACAGGTATTTGGCGGCGTGGAGTGGGAAGATCAGCCTGAAAGCCTCGGCGGGCCGATTTATAAAACAGACGAGTTGCGCAATACCCTTTCGCTGGTGGCAGCCTACTACCCAAGCCACAACGGGCCGGCAGAAACGACCGTTTAGGCAATTGTAATGACCGTAAACTTTATCCTAACAGCTATGGAAACGCTCATCATAAGAAAAGCGTGTGAAAAAAATCCCAAAACCCATAAAGCTGGGAATCCTGACCGATTCAATGTAATCAAGGGGGCAGGCAAACTCACCGATCTCGCGGAGGGCATCACCTCCCTGATTGCGGGCACCTATGTGTTGTCGCTTGCGGTAACTAGCCGCAACATGGCACTTAGAACTGCCCTCGGGGTCGCGGGAGGATACCTTATCCTCAGGAGTGGAAGCAAGCTTCGAGCGGGGAGCTTTTCGACAAGCTCCCTTTAATTCATTGGAAACTTTGCATCCAACACAAGTCTTGAGCAAAAGATCTTCTGGAGAAAAGAGGAAGTGACTCAAACTATGGAGTCACCTTTCTTCCTCGTCATCCGGGTTGCTATATAGATTGTTTTCCTCATCTTCGGAACCGATTGCTTCTTGATCGTCGTCGAGTTCACTTCCGGGGACGTCCAATTGATCTCCCGCGAAGTCAACTTTTCTGCGTCGCCTAAGCAATTCCTCGTCATCACCACCGTCCTCTCTCAGATTATCATCTTTGGGTCCAAGGGCCTGAAGGTCCTCTTTTGTCACTTTCGCTTCGCGAGCCAGTTCTTTGTTCGATTTTTTCTGATTGGGGCTGCTTGTTATTTTTTGGGCTTTCATAGTTTTATAGCTTTTGATGTTCCATCCCTTACCTCAACAGCGGTGCCTTTTTGACTCAATAGATCCATTGTTCGGGCCGAGTCTCACTCTCCAGCATATCAGACGCTATTTTTTTAAATAGGATTTTAGACGGGTGTAGATTATCGGAAAAACGAGCCCATATCCTTTGGGTAACCGAAGCCCCAAGCTGGGTAAGACCGCCCGCTATCACTTTCTGTCAGACGAGTTACGGGGTAGATAGAGGATGTTTTCATCCTGATCTTGGATCACATCATAGTCGGCCGACGTTCCCAATCTTACGAAATCGTCCAATTGTACAGTCAAAGAGTCTTGAATAGATGGATATAGACTTGTCAGCGCGGCGGCGGAGATTGATGGCATGCTCGTAGTATCCGCTTCCCTTAGCAAGTCCATGGAAAGAAATCCCACCAGACCCTCCGGCGTACGGACTTGAAACCACGCGTCAGTGGCAGCGAGGATAAAAACCGCTTGGTTTTTGGGCAGTTGAGCTCGTATTTCAGAGCCCGTGGAAGGTGCACTTCTCAGGTTGCCGCTGCTGACGTCCAAGATCATAACCTGCGAAAAGTCTCGATGAGTGAGTATAGGCGCTGTGTCAAACTGGTTGGTGATGGCAGGTAAGGGATCTATGGCTCCTCGGTGGTATATGCCAAAGTGTAGATGTGGAGCTGTTGTTCGAGCGTTGCCAGTGTTGCCGACGAAGCCCAATGTGTCCCCGGCGGCGACCCGCTGTTGCCCTCTTACCATTTGACTGTCCAAGTGGGCGAAGTAGAGATGCCAGTTGCGTTCATTATCCCTGACCCAGACCTGCTTACCACCCAAACCCTGGTCTCGTACAGTGGTGACGACACCCTTGACAGGTGCGAGCACCGGGGTGCCTCGACTTGCAAAAATATCGACGCCTTCATGTGATCTTCGACCGCCGTCGCGCGAATCCCCCCAGAAGCTTTGGACGGACTTACTGTCTTTTCCTTGTACAGGGAATACCGCGTAGGTGGGAACGCCTTGGATTCTCACCAAGAAATTGCCCTCACCAAGCAGCTCGGGCTGTATCCTCAGCAGATAGTTGCCGGATCGATCTGCTTCAAATGTGAGCGAGTCATTTTCGGCTGTAAAGGAATCGACTTCCTTCCACTCCGGACCGGCCAAGAAGTCAACGATCAGACTGCTGCTGTCCCGGGCCTTCCAGTGAACCGTGATATCGACAGTGGCCCCTTGCGCCAGATTTATCCGCCAAGCTCTCGCCTCTAGAGATTTTGCTTTAAAACTACCTTGTATGGCCAAAGGAAGCTCAACGATCGGCGCTTCCAAAATGGCCGCAGATCCACTTTCCTGCCAGGCTTTTCCCACTTTGGTTTCGATGAGTCCAGCGCTTTCCAAAGTATTAAGGTACTGGACTCTCGCCGAATTGGATTTGAAGATCCGAACAGATTGTTGGTTGCAGGAATGGCAGACTATGGCCACCGCAACAAAGATCAATAGGATAAGAGAGGATCGTTTCATAAGCATGTCCTTACGGATAAAATGAGACAAGGGAATCTGCTATGAAATTCTTGTCGTCTTTATTGCCTTTACCCATTCTTTGCCTGCACATACCGTGCAAGCCTCGATCCGGTGAAGTTTCGCGGTGTTTCCGCAGAGCTTGCAGGCATAGACCGACCCATCAAAATCGCTCTCCGAGTGGTCATAAAGCTCCGGCAAAATAGGCAAGCCATCATCTGTTTGCTGATCGGCAAAATAATAGATGCTCAGGTCGCCGGAGGTCTCCAAGTAAGCTGTTTTTATTTGGCCCAAGTGGGAAATACTATGTTGTCTCAGCTGTGAAAAGAGTTCGTCATAGGCCAAAGTTTCTTTTTGTAGAACGTGCTGGAGTATCCTTCCTTCCTCAATTAGCTTGATTGGTTTGCCTTCCACAAATTTTTCAATGCTTTCAAATTTTCCCGATAGATAAGTCAGGCATTTGTAGAGTGTGATGACCACGCACAATACAGCAATCGCAGGCAAAAGGCCGACTTCCTGATAAAACATGGGATCACCCGCAGCGGAACCAAGGGATATGAGGATTGCGAGTTCGAAAATTGAAAGTTGCTTGATGCCTCTCTTGCCGGACATGCGGAGAATGACCAAGGTGACCAAAAACATGATCGCAGACCTTGCCAGCACCTCGAGCAAAAAAGAATAGGGGATTTGTTCGCCGATCAGCAGGCGCTTCAACTCAAAAAGCCTAAAAGTTTCTTCCGTTTCCACCTCTAAAAAATATCGGTTAAATGATGGCGCCTCCTCTCGGCTATGGTTCATGCTATCTTCCCCGGTGGGAAATCTATTTTGGGTTTACTGTCCAGGGTATAGCCTCTTGAGAGCTACTCTTCGGAGTTTACCACAACGTTCCATTGCCGGTCACCGGAGGCATCATCATTTTCATTTCGTTTGTCAATTGTCCGAGCTCACCTTTCCCTTTTCGTCGAATATCATCTTTTTGGTTTGATCGTTGGCTGTGGCAAAAGTCACCTCGTAGTAGATTTGGTTGCCCTCGGTGAAAGACCTAGAGCTGACGATTTCCTCTGCTGAGACTGTCGTGTCTTGCTCGATAGAGGCGAGTATTTCTTCCGGCAATGGGATGGAATCCATGAGATCCATCGTGCCGTCGAGTAGGGTACCGTCCCTTTTGACTGTAACGGTGTCGTTTTCATGCAGCTCACCACTCAGTTCATTTTGGGCTTCGACGCTTTCGGACGTACTGTTTTTTTCACTGCACCCGGTAAGGAGCAGAGCCGTCATGAAAGGATAGATTATAACTTTCGTGTCCATGGTGCGGTTGGTTTTGAGTTGAAATCCATCTTCTTAAATACAATATCCTGCCAATCCGAACGCATACGACTTACGAGGTCTGATTGGGGCATCGCCGTGTTTTTGCCCGTCTCTCACCATGTAGCAATAGCGACAAGGTTTGCGGGTTTTGCCGCCATAATGGAGCATTTCGTCAAGTATCTTGGCATTTGGGATTTATACAAGCCGAGGAGCAGCCCCCCTAACTCATTTTGGAAAATCCCCTGGCCAATCCACAAACTGGAAAATAATTTCCCCAGGATGTGGAACTCAACATCCCGATCTGACCCAAAGACAATACCACGTAAACAGAGGCTGCGTGCGAGACATAAGGGATTTCTTCATGGGCCGTCGGATGAAACCTGTGGGCGGAGATTTGGGTACGTCCTTTGAAAAAAGATCTGGTGAAAAAACGATTTACCCTACTAAGAGACAGCTTGCGTATGCCTAAATTCAGATTGCTAAACGAGTTCAGAGAGTTTGCCGTCAAAGGCAACATGATCGATATAGCCATAGGCGTGATTATCGGCGCCGCTTTCAACAAGGTGGTCGATGTATTGGTGAAGGAGATTTTTTTGCCTCCGCTATCTTTTCTTACTGACGGGATAAATCTTGAAAACAAACGTATCATCCTTCGCCACGCGGCCACTGAGAATGGGATCACCAAGCCGGAGGAGATTGCCATAGGCTACGGAAAGCTAATAGAGGCTGGGGTGGATTTCCTGATCATCGGCTTCACGGTTTTTTTGATAGTCAAGCTGATGAACACCATTAGAAAAAGAGCTGAGGATCCAAATGATCTGAGAGTCACAACCCCGAAAGACATAGAACTCCTGAGCAGGATGACCTCGCTGATGGAAAAACAAGTGAAGCTTCTTGAAGGGAAGAAGAGCGAAGGCGGAACGTCTTCCTAGAAATATCCCCAGTATTTTCGGACGATAGTTTTTTGTAAAACAGATCTATGCGATTAAGAACTTTTGAATCATTTTGGCTGGTCAAGAACGGGCTTTTGTACAGCTATCCCTCTTTGCGCACATCCGCAGAAACCGAAATCCTGGTCGTAGGCGGCGGCATTACCGGAGCATTGATCACCCATGCCCTTGTAGAGGCTGGGTACCAAGTGACACTCATAGACAAGCGCGATGTAGTAATGGGTAGCAGTGCGGCGACTACAAGCATGCTTCAGTATGAGATAGACGTGCCGCTGTACCGTCTGTGCGAGATGATAGGCGAAGAGCCTGCCGTTCGATGCTATCGGGAGGGAATAGCGGCTATCCACTCCTTGGAGAAAATGGTGGTGGAAAAAGGCATCGATTGTGGTTTTCTGTTAAAGCACAGTCTTTTTGTAGCCAAGACCGATAAGGATGCGGAATGGATCAAGCAGGAATATGAGATGCGTGCTAAGCATCAACTTGGCGTAGAGTGGCTCAGCAGTGGCCAGGTGTTGGAAAAGTACGGGCTGATCTGCAAGGGTGCAATCTGGTCGGAGACAGCTGCAAGCGTCGATGCATATAAGCTGGCACACGAGCTTATTCACGCCAGTGTGCAGCGGGGAATGCGCGTATACGATCATACGGAGATGGCAAGTCTGGATACTTCCGGCCCAAGGCCAAGAGTCACATTGGGAAGTGGTGAGCTCATCGAAGCAGAAAAGGTGGTTTGCTGCACTGGCTTCGAAAGCACGAAGCTTCTAAAGGAAAAGGTAGCCGATCTTTTCCATACCTATGTGAGCATCAGTGAGCGGGGTATCCGCCTCCCTGAAGGGTTGCATGATACGTTGGTCTGGAATACGGACGAGCCGTATCTCTACATGCGTACGACAGACGACGGTCGTCTGCTGGTCGGCGGTGAGGATTCCAGCTTTCGAATTCCTTTTTTTCAGCAACAAATCAAAGAATTCAAAGCCGACAAGCTCGTTGAGAAGCTGAAAGAGATCCTTCCCGATGTCGATTTTATAGAGGATTTCACTTGGGGAGGGACCTTTGGTGGGACCAAAGACGGACTCCCCTATATTGGTGAGAGCCAAGAGTATAAAAACACATTTTTCGTGCTGGGGTTTGGAGGAAATGGGATCACTTTTTCGGTCCAGGGAATGGAAATGGTCCTGGACTGGCTTGCCGGGAGAAAGCATCGACTTTCCGACTTCTATCGATTCGGGCGCTAGGCTTCGTTCGCAGTCGGACAACTCTGTCCGATTACAAAGGGCTGGCTCTGAAGAGAATCGGATTCTCCGGCCTTAGATCGGGGTTTTTGTATTCGGTATAGAATTGGAGCCACGTAGGCAGTTTTTAGTTCCGACCTGTCAACAAAAAGCCCAATCCCATGCTCAAGAATTATTTTACGTCCCTGTGGAGGCATATTTCCAAAAACAAGGTATTCACCTTTATCAATGTGGCTGGTCTTGCCATCGGAATGTTGGCCTGTATCCTGATCGCACAGTTTGTGCTCCATGAGCTGAGCTATGACAGTTTTCTGGAAAAAAACGACCGGATTTTCCGCATTCAGCTGGATCGGTACGACAAGGGAGTGCTTTCTACCCAATGGGCTGCCGGTGCTGCGGGAATCGGTCCCGACCTGAAATCCAATTTTTCCGAGGTAAAGGCCTTCGCCCGGCTGACGAAAAGAGGCGCGACGCTTTCCAATGGGGACACTTTTTTTAGGGAAGAGGACTTGTATTTCGCTTCGGAGGATTTTTTTGAAGTGTTTTCAATCCGCTTGATTGATGGAGTGGATTCGCTGGTACTCAAGGAGCCATTTAAGATTGTGCTGTCTGAATCCATGGCAAAAAAATACTTTGGCCAGGAAAATCCTATAGGAAAAACCCTAAAAGCCAATGGTCAGACAGAGTACGAAGTCTCGGGAGTTTTCGAAGACCTGCCAGTCAATACACACATGAAGATCGATGCGCTGGGTTCCTTCGTCAGCCTCGAAAAACTCTGGAACGATCCCATCACTTCTTGGAACTGGGATGGCTTCATGACCTACATCCTGCTGGAGGATGAGGTCGATGCCGAGGCATTTGAAGCGAAGCTGCCCGATTTTGTGGAGACCAAGATGGGAGAGGAAATGAAAAAATACAACGCAGGAATGACCTTTCACCTACAGCCGGTGAAAGACATCCATCTGGACTCGGACTATATCATGGAGTTCAAGGCAAATGGAAACCGTCAGTCCGTTTACTTTTTATCGGTAGTTGCGATCCTCATCCTAGTAATTGCTTGGATCAATTACGTCAATCTTTCCACGGCCAAGTCAGTAGAGCGGGCCAGGGAGGTAGGCATCAGAAAAGTCATGGGAGGATACCAATCCCAGCTGGTGCAGCAGTTTCTGACCGAATCGCTTTTTCTCAATTTGGTAGCCGTGTTGCTCGCTGCCGGATTTGCGATGCTGCTTACGCCTTGGTTTAGCGGATTGACCGGACGAGAACTTGGATACCAGCTGTTTTTGCAGCCTGTTTTCTGGCTGGTTTTGTTGGTGTTGATCATTTCTGGTGCCGTGATGTCCGGGATTTATCCCGCCTTCGTGCTTTCTTCCTTTCGTCCTGTGGAGGTGTTGAAAGGAAAATTTAAAAATACCGACCAAGGACTTTTACTTCGAAAAGGCATGGTAATCGCCCAGTTTATCGCCTCGATCACGCTGATGGTAGGGACTTTCACGGTTTTCCTTCAGCTGCGCTATATGCAAAACCAGGATCTAGGCGTGGACATTGAGCAGACAGTTGTCCTACAGTCACCCAGCGTGACTGATTCTGCCTACAAACAAAAATACCAGGTTTTCAAGCAGCGTATTTCCGATTACACGGAGGTGCTTTCGGTGACGGCTTCAACGGCCGTTCCCGGAGCCCAGCCTGATTGGAACGCGGGTGGGATTCGCAGACTCAGCCAAGGCGAGGACGAGCAAAACCAATACCGGGTGATCATGACCGACGGTTCTTTTGACGAAAGCTTCGGCCTGGAGATGGTCACGGGCAGGGACTTTTCCGATGAGGTGACCAATGAATGGCAAAACGTCCTGCTCAACGAGTCCGCCACCCGACTGATGGGCTTTTCCAGCCCAGAGGAGGCAATCAACGATCGCATTTTCTTTTGGGGCGATACCTTCAATATCGTGGGAGTGATGAAAGACTACCATCAGGAATCCCTCAAAAAATCCTATGACGCCTTGATCTTCCGGTACAACGATGCGCCAAACGGATTTTATTCAGTGAAAGTGCAGACTTCGCAAATTCGGGATCTGATGGCGACGCTGGAGGAAGACTGGAAAGAAATTTTCCCAGGCAATCCTTTTGAATATTTCTTCCTAGACGAGCATTACAACCAACAGTACCAAGCCGACCAACAATTTGGTGCCATATTCGGTATTTTTTCCGCCTTGGCGATCTTCATTGCCGCGCTGGGCTTGTTTGGGCTGTCTTCGCTTACTGCCATTCAGCGGACGAAGGAGATTGGAATACGAAAGGTACTTGGCGCCTCGCTTTTTGGACTGCTTCGCCTGATCAGCAAGGAGTTTATCGTCTTGGTGGCCATCGCGATTCTCCTGTCCATACCATTGTCTGTCTGGATCATGGATTCCTGGCTGGAGGATTTTGCTTCCAGGATCTCATTGAGTTGGTGGATTTTTGCGTTGCCAAGTTTTCTCGTAATTGTCATTACTATCGTGACTGTCAGCGTCCATACGATCAAAGTAGCCCTGATCAATCCAGTCACCTCGCTGAGTTACGAGTAGGTTTTTAGGCTATTGAAATAGTCCGAAGGACCAGCAGGAGGACTATGGAGGCTTGGTTTTTGTAACTTGACATGTAGATAACCAGAAAAATAAACCTTCAAAAAGCCAAAATTGCCATGAGACTGATCGCCAAAGCCACTATCCAGATCCAAAAGCCTGCTTCGGAAGTTTTCGAAGGTATCGTAGACCACGAGAAAATGACCCACTATTTTATCTCCGAAAGCACGGGCAGAATGGAAGCTGGAAGGGAACTGTTTTGGAAGTTTCCCGAATTCCCGGATGAATACCCGGTCTGGAATATCCAAACGGAAACCGATCGATTGGTGGCATTCGCCTGGGACAAAGAGACGGAAGTGAGGATCGCGCTGGAACCTCAAGCGGATGGGAGCACGGTGGTAAAAGTAACCGAGGGCGACAAGGAGCTCAGCGAGCAAAACCTCCAATGGCTGACCAGCAATACCGAAGGCTGGGCCAATTTTTTAGCCTGTATGAAGGCCTACTTGGAATATGGTATTCAGCTTCGCAAGGGGGCTTTTGATTTCATGAGGAAATGAGAGTCTTTGAAAACAAAAAAGCCCCAAATCGCTAAAATTTGGGGCTTTTCGAAAGACTTGATGGTCTAAAAGCAGAGGAGGAGGGATTCGAATATTTGGTATCATATGCTTGATAATCAATAGTTTATTGTTTGGTTTATAGTCTTGGTCTCGATTTTTCCGCATACGCGTTTTTTACTCAAATTTTGATGAGCGGTAGAACGTCAGATTCGAACCTCTGGAAAGGCATTTTTCATCGGCTCATTTATAAATGTAGAATTTACCCGCGGAAAATCAACGAGGGTAAATTTTTCGACTTTTTACCCTTGTTTGGTTTTCGGTGACCTCTCTTGTGAGTTTGA
>CAZTJM010000019.1:46404-46806 GCA_964613865.1 uncultured Limnohabitans sp.
AGTTTGATTTTTGCCAGAAGTTGGGTCGCTTGCGGAGAATGCGGGTGCTATTCTCCGCATTATTTGCGGTGAAAATATCTGGGGAGTTAGGTGATGTCCCGTTTACATTGCTTCCAAGCTGCATTGACAACTTCAATTTGAATCCCGATCACCCAATAACTCTCAAAAAAAAATGAAAAAAATTTTTTGGATAATGGCTTTCTCTGGGGGCATGGTGATGCCTACCCCCCCGTGATTTGGTTTGGAAAATAGGGTTTGAATAGCCGAAAGGGTTTGGGTGAAAACAGGATTAGAAAATATATTGGCAGAGCTTCAAATTACGATTTTTAGGCACCTGTGTTCAGTTGATGAACCTTCTCTTTTGGCTTCCTTCAAAAAAAGTTTTGTGGATTCGGAAGGGGC
>CAZTJM010000020.1:0-45235 GCA_964613865.1 uncultured Limnohabitans sp.
GCCGTCCCAATCGGGAAATCGTATCTACAAACAGGGATTCCCAAGCCAGTTTGCTTCAGGCTCTGGAGCTGAGCAATGGCGAGCGTCTAAACCAATCCTTGGAAAAAGGAGGGAAACGCTGGGCGGAAAACTTTCCCGATTCCGAGCAACTCACCAATGAACTCTATGCCCGGGCATTGCTTCGCGCACCGAGCGAGAAGGAATTGGCTGTTGCCAAAAAAGCCTTTGGCGAACAGCCAGAAAGCAGTGAAGTCCAAGATTTCCTCTGGGCAGTATTTCTTTTACCCGAATTCCAAATGATCTATTAGCAATGAAATACCTACAGAGCCGACGGGATTTTCTAAAAAAAACCAGCGCAGCCGCCATGGCCTCCATGGGCATGGGCGCTCCATTGGCCGGTCTGTTGTCGTCTTGCGGATCGGGAGGGATGCCCTCTACTGCAGATTCGGTGATCCTGCTTTTCATGGCGGGAGGCATGGCGCATACAGAGACTTTTGACCCGAAGAGATATACGCCTTTCCGTAAGGGAATGGAATCCAAAGAGGTGCTCAGCACCTTCCCTGCCATTCCCACGGCACTGGACGGAATCCAGTTTTCCGAGGGGTTGGAAAACATCGCCTCGGTGATGGACAAGGGCACCTTGATTCGATCCTACGTCGCGGCCGACCTCGGTCATATCCTCCACACCCGCCACCAGTACCACTTTCATACCTGCTACGAGCCCCCTCAGTCGGTCGTAGTACCGCACCTCGGAAGTTGGATAGCCAAAGAAAAAGGGGCATTGAACCCGGTCATTCCGCCATTCATCAACATTGGACAACGATTTACGGTTGGCGAGGGAGAGGAACTGAAAGCCTTCCACAGCGCGGGGTTTCTAGGGTCGGAATATGGGCCGTTCCTGATTCCCGACCCCTCGGCGGGATTGGAAGCCGTCAGGCCGCCGGTAGGGATGGACTCCAAGCGTTTTGAAGCCAGAAATCAACTCTACCAAGACTTGATCTCCGCTGGGCCTATGGGCGAGTTTGGTTCCGACTATCAAAAGGAATCCCTCAAACGCTCCATGGAGCAGGCCTACATGTTGCTCAACTCCCCTGAAGCGAAAGCTTTTGACCTCAGTCAAGAACCGCAAGAAAGCTACGACAAGTACAACACCGGGAAGTTTGGGCTAGGATGCCTCTTGGCTAAAAGACTGGTCGACCAGGGCGCCCGCTACATCACTGTGACGACAGAGTATGAGCCCTTTTTTGGCTGGGATACGCATGACAACGGCCACACCCGGCTCAAGGACATGAAAAAAATGATCGATGCTCCCGTCGCGCAATTGATTCGGGATCTGGATCAAAGCGGGAAGCTGGATCGGACGCTGGTCATCCTGGCTAGCGAATTTAGCCGGGACATGCTGACCGAAGGCCGCCCGGATCTCAAAGTACTGGATCAGGTCGAAGTGCCGGATATCATCGAGGATATGAAAAACTATGGCATGCACCGCCATTTCACCGACGGCTGTTCCATGCTGCTCTTTGGTGGCGGGATCAAACGCGGTCACGTCTTTGGCAAAACAGCCGACGAGCGTCCCTGCAAGACCATCGAAAACCCGATCAAGATCGACAGCATACACCAGACGGTCTATCATGCACTGGGAATTCCTGCTGACAAAAACTACGAGATCGAACAACGTCCCTTCTACACCACGCCGGATGGACATGGAAAGGCGGAACCTGATCTATTGGCGAAAGGCTAAATCACTTCTTTTCCTTTCCTTTAGTCCGCTCAGCGATCAAAAACCGAATTCCAATGGAAAAATAATCTTCGTTGTTGACGAAATAGTTTTCCGACTTCTCTTTGATGGAAGAAAAGTTGTACTGGAGTTCCAATTTGGCTCCAGGAAAACCACCCCTTAGCAATATCCCCGGTTCAAAAAGCAACCTGCTGCCGTTTTGGTCGAAAAAATCACCGGGAGTATTTGGGGCACTGTTAGGGTCAAACCAAAAGTCGTTTCGCGAAGTATAATTCAGGTAGGCTATTCTTGGAGTCAGCGCCAAGTCAAAATACTTGGTAGCGAATCCAACGCTAGGCTGAATAAAGGGCTTGACAAACTTCACATTGATATATTCTCCGGTAGTCACCAAGGATTGGTTTTTTATCGAACCGACCCCCAAACCAACATAGCCTTCGTACATCAGTTTTTTTTGCGGATTCCCTCCAAACAGGCCCGAGCCCACTTCAAAATAGGAGCCTTTACCCTCCCATTCATTATTGGGATCATCGACCTCGCTCAATGAATAAAAGCTGGAGATAATCCCAACCTTTTCCGTAAGCGCATAGGCTCCTTGAATGCCGATGCCCTCAGCATCCCATGCCCCGTAGCTTCCCGAATAGGCGATCTGGCCACCAAGATCCCCCTTCTCCTGAAGAAGAGGCACATTCTGCCCAACATTGGAATACAAGACCGGACCACAAGCCGTTAAGCGGGTTCCCACATACAAAAGGACGAGCACATTTAGTAGTGTCTTCATTGGACAATGGGTTAGAATTATAAAAAAAGCATATCTAAGTTCAGTCAAATCCTATGATCCCAGCTGTCAAGTTTTACTAATAAGGCAACTCATATTAGTACTTTCCACCAAAAAAAAGGCGATGTTCTATCTGTTCTTTGGCCGCCAGACGCTTTCCAGAAGCAAGCAAAAAAAACAGGTCAGACGGCTAATCCTCTCCTTAAACAGGAAATTCGCCACCGGTCAAAATTCGGCAACCTTCAAGGATACTTGCGTTAAACTTTCTGTCTTACACAAAATCAAAGAAGGACTCATTCCAGTAACAATCAAACCAAACCCATTTAAACATGAAATTGATTACCACTCTAATCCTCGCAGTCGGCACTTTTTTCGCCGCTACTACTGAGCCTCTTGCACCAGCGACAGTCAACAAAACCGAAAGCAGCGTCAAATGGATGGCTGAAAAAGTTACCGGCAAACACTGGGGCTTCGTACCCATCTCCGATGCCCAGCTCGACGTGGTCAGTGGCAAAATCACCGGTGGCTCCTTTGAAATGGATATGGTCAACCTGACCGTGGAAGACCTCACCGACCCCAAGTCCAAAGGCAACCTCACCAACCACCTGAAGTCGGACGATTTCTTCTCCGTGGAAAAATTCAACACCTCCACCTTCAAGATTAAAGAAGCAAAGACTACCAACGGAACGGACTACACCATCTCCGGTGATCTCACTATCAAGGGCATCACCCAGCCCATCTCTTTCCCCGCGAAAGTATCCGTATCCGGCAATCAGCTGACCGCCACCGGCGAGATCACCTTTGACCGCACCAAGTTTGACATCAAGTACAGATCCTCCAACTTCTTCGAAAACTTGGCCGACAAAGCCATCTACGACGAGGTCAAGCTGGAAGTGAAGCTAGTCGCGACGATCTGATCAGATCTAACCAATCGAAAAAACCTGCCGGAGATTGAATTCTGGCAGGTTTTTTCCTTTAAGAAAGCTTCAGCTTTTTTCCTTGCGCCCTTGAAAATGGTCGTTGATATTTTCGTCGGCTGAAGTTCAGATCCACATTAATCAACGCTAAAATCTTCTCCCCATCCTTATCGGGAAAAATTCTTTGCGGCTTCTTCGCGCCATTTGCGGTTTGTTCTTTTCTACCAAAACTCTCACCTCCCGTTGGCAGCCCCACGGTATTCCACCCAGAAAGGAACCATGTCCGTCTGAACCATCCTCGCCCCTAGGGAGATCAATTCCTTTGCAATCTTAGGATCCGGGTTGGCGGAAAGCCTGCGGTCGGAATCCCCCAAGGAATTGATCCAGGTCTTCATCCCAAATTTTCGGCAGGATTTCATGGTCTTGCCGTTGTAAAAACTGGGATCGATATGGATCATCGAAGGCTGGAACTTCTTTTCCGCCTTAAGCACATCATTCAAAGAATAGGCCCTAGGCATGAGTTGCGCCTCCGGTAGCAGCCGTCTTACCTCATCCAGCACTTCCCAGTCCGAATCAAAGAAAAACACCTGGTCTTCCATCCCCAATTCCTTCACGATCGGGACGAGGTATTGAACTTTCTCGGTTTTCAGATCCAGATCCACGTAGACTTTGCCCTTGGCTAGCTCCAAGGCTTCCTTGAGCGTAGGGATAAACTGATCCGACTCGCTTCCGTCTGTATTTTTCAGTTTCACCTTACGGATTTGTTCCGAGGTCATGGTCTCCAAAGGTCCCCGCGCAAACACGGCAGTTCGATTGACCGTAGCGTCATGGAGCAAAAAAGGTACTCCGTCTGAGCTAACCCGCACGTCAATCTCGATGATATCGACTCCAAGACGGATCGCTTCCTCAATGGACTTTAGGCTGTTTTCAGGATAGACCTCATGAGCGGCACGGTGCGAAGCAATGACTAGACTGTCAGGATGATCCATTCGGACTTTGATTTGGCTTAGCTGGGCTTTTGCTCCTACGGACAGCAGCAGGAAAAAAACAATCAGGAAAATACGGGATTTCACTTCCTTAAAATTGATATACCCCGTCTTTGCCGGTTGTCTCACCAAGCTATCTAAAAGCATTCCGGACACTGGTTTGACACCACTTCGGTCTCCCGTCGCCTGTGCTGAACGAGGCCGAAGCGTCGGTCTTCCATCCCAGAAATGACCAGCGAGCTCGCTGCTGACACCATTCCTTGCATTCATTTCCAGATAAATCATTGCTCTCTTGACCCGTCACGCTCAGGTGTGGATGGGATTCTGTTCACGATCTTGTTGCCGCCCTTTTTCTTGGTCATGACAAAGCTGTCGTACAGCTCGCCCGTGGCCATGTAGGAGTCGTATTCGAGCTGATCCCCATTGATGCGGATCGTCTGGAAAAGCTGGGTGTTAAAAGCCTTTCGCACCATCCACTCCTGGGCCTTTACGTCATACATCTTTGGCCCAGCCACGGAGACCACATAGACTGGCCCCTTTTTGTAGTCCAATCCATCCGATCCAGCGATGGTCTTGGCTTGGCCCCGTGCATAGGCATGATCATGCCCCTGCAGGACCATATCCACTCCAAACTCCTCGAAGATCGGTCTAAAATCCGCCAGCAGTTTATCATTTGTCCGCTCCGCCTTGGTCGCATAGACGGGATAGTGGATAAAGACAAAGGTCCATTTCTTGGGGTTTTCTGTCAAAATCTTGCGCAGCCAAGCCTTTTGGATCTCCAGCATCTCATTGGACTCGTCGATCTGCTCAGTGTCCAGAGAAATCAGCTTCACGTCACTGTAGTTGATCTCATAGGCCGTTTCTTCCAGTTCGGCCACTCCTGCCGGGCCATTGGACGGCAGATTAAACTGCGCCCTCCAGTGCTCGGTGATCTTCACGTTGCGAAATTCATGATTGCCGGGAGTCATGATTGTCGGGATGGAAGCATGCAAAAACGCCCCGCCTCTGAACCACTCGCCCCACTCCAAATCCGAATTGTGACGGTTGATCAAGTCACCGGCGTGGAGCATGACGTTGGTTCGACCGGCTTTGAGATGCGCTTCGCGAAAGACCCTGCTCCAGAGTGAAAGGATGTTATTTTGTGCATCTCCGAAATAAAGAATTGAAAACTCTCCTTTGGAGTCGGGCATGGAAAACTGGAACCATTCACTCCAGAGTCCTGGCTTGCCGACCCTGTACATATACACCGCTCCCGGAGTCAATTGTTCGACTTTGACAGCGTGGTTGTTAAACTTCAGAATAGGCTCGTCTTCCTTTTGGGTGGTAAACTTGGAAGTGCTGGCGGTGAATCGCTTGATCTGCTTCTCAAATTCCGGCCCCGGGGTGGCTGATGCCAACTCCAAGTACGACTCCGCAATCACCGAGGAAGTCCGCCAGTTGACCGCGACGGAAGTCTCGCCGTTTTCTCCAGGATGGAGAATGATGCGGTCGGGTCTTTCGCCCGCCAATGTCATCTTGCCGGGAATGGAGTCTGGGACCTGGGCCTCGCTTTGAAAAGGAATAAATCCAATAAGCGCCAAGGCGAGGATCAGTGAAATTTTGATTTTGTATGCCATAAAAACATGAAATGAAAATAGGACAGGGCACTAGACCCCATCCTGTCAGAAAACCAACATTGGTAGTACCCATTCTTCCCCAAAAAAGGACTAGCCAAAGTACAAACCAAGTCCAAAAATCAACTCTAGATGACCTGTTAAATTTAGCTTTTCACGCTGTCAGGAATTATCAGCCAATGGTATTATTCGGCTAGTCGTGCGGCAAACCAGAAAATCGCCAAAACCTCAGACTTCGCCTACAAGTCAAACTTCACGGATAAAATCCCATACCTCGGCTGCACGAGATAGGCGTAAGTGCTGATGAGGTTTTCGCTGAAGCTGTCCCGGCGAATGGAGCGGGTATCGAGGATATTCCATACGGAAAGCCGGACCTCCCAAGGACTGGATTTGCCTTGGTAGCTCAGAAAAGCATTCAAAAACTCGAAGTCGCTGCGAATACCGCTGGCTTGGTTTAGGTAGGTATTGTAGGTATAGTCAGCATTTAGCTTAAGGCCCTTGTAGATATCCAGGTCGATCTCCAGCTTTGGACTGTGGGTAGTGAAGGTATTCTGGATTGCTCCCGAGCTGTAGTTGTTCGCGGTGAACGCATAGCCTAAATCCACCTCCAGAACCTTAAAAAAGGTCGTAGTCAACTTCATGTCGTAGGTTTGGGAAAACTGCTCATTTCGGCTCGACATTTCATCCAAAACCAGATTGGTCGAAAAGGCATTCCAGCGTCCACCCAGCTCAAACTTGAAGCGGTTGAAGCGCTTGTCCATACGCAGATTGCCATTGACAGTCTCATTGGTCGGCTCGATATTTAGCACTGTCAGCAGGCGATTGATCCCCATGAATTCCGTGCTGGTGATCAGCTCGTTCCACTTTCGTTGCCAGACCAAATCCCCAAAGAGATTGAATCCCGAGAACATGTCGAAATGGTTAAAATTCAGGGAATGGGTGTAGTAGAGCCCGTTTTCCAAAAATCGATTGCCTTGGAACACGGCATTGTAATCCTGCAACACATAGCCTTCCGCGAGTTTTTGTATATCCATGAAATTGGCCTCTGTTTGGAATCGATAGGTAAGGGATCGGTTGGATTTGATCGCCCACTTCGCGTACATTCCCGGTAGCAGGAGAACTTTGTCGTAGTCTAATTTACCCCCTTGCTGCTCATCCCGCCAAGCATAACGGTGGAGGTACAGCGAAGGGCTGAGGATGACCTTTTTCCACTTGGCCTTGTAGGTCATTCCCAGGTACACATCCTGCATATCAAACTCACTATCGTTGGCAAAGGTCTCAAACGCTTCTACCGCCTCCGCCTGCCTCATGCTTCCGAGGAGGCTTTGGGAGATATTTTGGTAGCCCAGGGACCAGTTCAGATGGTTGGTCGCATTGAGGATATGGTAGTAGTTGAAGGCTCCCTCGATGGTCTGGGTTTGGATATCCTGATTTTGGAGGAAGTGATAGGACTCTTGATCCATGACTGGAAGAAAATCACCGAAGGGCTTGCGGTTAGTCGTCAGGTCGTAGAGCGGATCCTGGAATTTCCTCTCCCAATTGGCTTCCATGGAAAAAACCCGTTTCTCGCTGGGTGCGTGGTACCATTCGATTTTCTGCTGCAGGCTGTAGGGCGTTCGAGTCTGCCTTGTAGCCAAGTTTTGCTCGACTTGGCCGAAGTTGGAGTTCTGGACGTTGCTGTTGGCGATGTCTGAGATCTTGCCAAAAAAGCTGTACTTGACGTAGGTTTCCTCCTTTGGCGTGAAGGTCAAGCCGTACTTGAAAAGACCCGACTTGTTTTCGACCTGACTGGCGGTCGTGAGCAATTCCTCGTTGTTTTCCCCCGAGTTCAAATAAGTGCGGTAAGAAGAGCTTCCCAGCTTGTTGTCCGAAGCCGATCCGATCGCGAATCCCGAGTGCCGCCACTTCTTGCTCGGCGTATAGTTGAAGTTCAGTGCGCCCAGATGTGTCTCCAGCGAGGCAGCGTTGTCGCGGCTAGCCATGGGAATACCGAGATCATCCGAACTGATGCTTACCCTCGAACCGGTCCGCGAGCTGAGCCCTGCCATTCCGCCGCTGAAGCGAAAATAATCCTGGAGTGTAAAAGTCTGTTCGCCCACGTTGTTTGAACCGGCAATCAGGTTCAAATTTAGTTTTGGCGCATAATAAAAGACATTGGCATGGCCGAGGTAGCGCTCCTCCAGACCTCCACCAACGGTCAGGTCGCCAAAGACCATGTTCTTTTTCCCATCCTTCAGTTGGATGTTCAAGGCCAAAGTCTCGTCGTTGTCCAGCCCCCGAACGGGTGCGATTTCGTTGAAATTTTTCAAGACCTGCACTCTGTCCACAGCATTTGCGGGGAGATTTTTTGTCGCAAGCTTGGTGTCTCCATCGAAAAACGCCTTGCCGTCGACCATGACTTTGTCCACTTTTTTGCCTTGGACTTTGACCTCGCCGTTGTCATCGACCTCAAAACCCGGAAGCTTCTCCAGCACATCACCCAGCTTACGTTCGGTACCGGTGGTGAAAGCGTCGGTCTTGTAGGTAAGCGTGTCTCCGTTCATCGTGACGGGCATCTCGGACACGACCTCCACCAGACCCAACTCGGTGTCGCTTTGCTGCAGCACGAACTGCATCAGCACCTCCGGATCCCATTCGGTAATCACCCGCTCGAACTGCTTGTAACCGACAAAGGAAACCCTCAGCAAGTAGGATGAGCCTGGCGCCAGGGTGACTTTAAACCTTCCCTCTTCATTGGTGATTCCAAAGCCGCCGATCTTCTGGGTGCTTTGGTTGATAGCCACCACATTGGCGTAGGGAATGGGACGGTTGAGGCTGTCCAGCACCTGGCCGATGAGAGGTCTGCTTTGGCCAAAGGATGAAATCGCAAATCCTGAAAAAAAAGCCAGAAGAATCAATCTCTTGAAAAAAGGCATAGTTGGTTTAGTTTTTTTGGTCAACAGTACAGGGACGACAGTCAACAGAAGCAGCATCAAAAGTTCTTGCTCTCTATTACTGCGTCTCCAACCATCTAGCTGGCCAGAAACGCTGGATTCTAAAATCTAGATTCTTGGCTATATTCCAGCGTCTTGATACTTCGAGCTCAATTTCCAATCCTGATCGTAAACTGGTTGCCCTCGCCGGGCTTGCCCTGATAGCGGTTCATCATCTGCTTCATGCCCTCCTCCTGCACCGCGCGAAATTCCTCTCGGCTCACTACTTTGCCGCGTTTGGGATGTTCGATCTCTACCGGGTCGGCGGAAGGATTCAACTCGATTTTTTCGCAGATCAATGTTCTACCGGAATTGTGGACTTCGAGGATCAGGCCCGGTAGGCCAAAGTAGTTTTCCGGCCCGTGCGCCACTGGAATTTCGGGTGTAAACCAAGCTACTACCTGGATGGTATCTTTCACATTTTCCATCTCCGTCATCCCAGTTGAAAACCGCTGGGAATCGACGATTCTGGAGTAAGTCGCTTTTTGGGCGGTGTAGTTGCCGATCTTTTTGGTCTCGCTGGTAAGTTCCCATTCCGCAGGCTCTAGCGCGTCCTTGACCAAGAATTCTTTGCCCATCACATCCTGCTCCTGCTCGAAGCTCTGCTCAGCGACATTCTTGTACAGTATCCGATCCGCACTGCCAGTATTGATCACCATGGTCATTCCGCCTGAAGAGGCTGTGGCTGGGCCTCCACCGAGACTTTCGGCTTGCTTCCAGTTGGATTCGGTTTGAGTGAAGGAAAGGATGTAGTCCCGCTCCATCTGCTTTTTGAGCTGGGCCTGGATTTCGGCCATCTGCTCAGGACTGGTGCGGGAACTGTCCATCTGAAATCTGATGGAACTTGAGCTCTTGTAATAAGCCCTTCCGGTGAGGCCTTGTCCCAAGGCTTCCGATATAAAAGCTCCCACGAAAAAGAGCCCTGCAAATACTAGTGACTGGAATTTCATAACATCTGTGGTTTATGACACAAATGAATACCAAGGCCTAAAAAACAAGCGTTAAGCACTGTTAACGTGTGTTAATGGTCATTTTTTCCGTTTTTTTAAGCATCTAATTTAGCGTCGTGCAAAAGCTGAAATTCAAGCGTATAGGATTTTTGATCGGATTTACCCTGCTGGTCAGCATCGCCGTTCAGGCATGGAGAAACTACACCCAGTTTAAGGTCATCCAGGATCAACTGGTCAACGAGATCCAACAGAGCTTGGACAATGCTGTGGAAAACTACTTTGCGGAGATCGTCAAGACGGACGTAGTCACCATCACCGGAAACCGCCCCGGCAAATCTTCCGGACGAGATTCTATGCAGATCAGCACAGTGGTCACCCGGATGCGGGGAGACAGCTCCCGAAGTAGGAGCAGGGTGATCGTCCGCAATGGACATACTCCGGCTGAAATAACGCTTGATTCCCTAGTCTGGGAAACGACCTCCTCCGACACCTCAGTCAATAACGTTCAGATGGATTCCATGAAATTCTTCGAGTTCGGGAAGCGCGCTAACTTGAATGCCTTTTTTGGGAAAATGGCGCCTGACAGCATAGACCAACTGCACTTTTTCACGAATCGACTTCTGATATCCATTACCCGGGACTCCTTGGATTTTGACAAAATCAACGCCCTGCTTTTTTCGGAGCTGAAGCGAAGGGGGATCGACATCAATTACCGCTTGGTCCATCGCAGCGGAAGAGCTGCGGAAGACAGTCTTTTGGAGGTTGGGAAGCGTCCCTTGCCATTTAAGGCTATCTCGAGATCCACTTTCTTGCCTACTGGCCAGTCCTTGGAGATGCATTTTGAGAACACCGCCTTGACCATTCTGAGACGGGGCTCGGTGGAGATCTTGACCTCCTTACTGTTTTTGGGGATTATCGCCTTCGCATTCTACTACCTCTATCAGACCATCAAAAACCAGAAGGAAATCGCCGAGATCAAACAGGATCTGATTGCCAACATTACCCATGAGTTCAAGACGCCCATCGCCACCACGCTCTCGGCCATCGAAGGAATAGAGAATTTTAACCCCGAAAACGACGCTGCCAAGACCATGCGCTACCTTGGTATCTCAAAGTCTCAGATGCACAAGCTCAACCAAATGGTGGAAAAACTCCTGGAGACCGCCACTTTGGACACCGATCAACTGATCTTGAAGAAAGAGCCGATCGAGACGGAGGCGCTTTTGCGCCAGCTGGCTACGAAGTTCCAGACTTTGGCACCGGAAAAGAAAATCGAGCTCATCCTTCCCTCCCACTGCAAGACGATCGAGGCAGACCCCTTCCACTTCGAAAACGTCCTGTCCAACCTCCTCGACAACGCCGTCAAGTACGGAGGAAACGAGATCCGCATCTGTCTAGATCAAAATGGTCTGAACAAGATCCGTGTCCACGACAATGGAGGCAGCATCTCCCCCGAACAAAAGGAACGGGTTTTTGAGCAGTTTTACCGGATTCCCAAAGGCGATCTGCACGACGTGAAGGGCTTCGGCATCGGGCTTTACTATGTGAAAAAAATTCTGGAAAAGCACGGCGGAAAAGTGGAATTGGAGACCGGAAAAAACTCCACCGCCTTTATCACCTACTGGCCATGAGCAAGATCAGCATCATCCTGGCTGAGGACGAACTCGCCCTCGGCACGATTATCCAAGAGAGCTTGGAAAGTCGTGATTTTCGGGTGAGTCTCTGCGAAGACGGGCAAAAAGCCTGGGAAGCCTACAACCGGGAAAAGCCTGACATCCTCGTCCTCGACGTGATGATGCCCAAAAAAGACGGCTTTACCCTCGCTACCGAAATCCGCAAGACAGACCCCTATACACCGATCATTTTCCTGACTTCCAAAAGCCAAACCGAAGATGTAGTGAAAGGTTTTGGACTGGGTGCCAATGACTACGTGCGCAAACCTTTCAGCATGGAGGAGTTGATTGTCCGTATCAAGGCACACCTTGACCGGCTCCGAACCCGCCAGGCGCAAAGTGATTGGATCGTGTTGGGGAAATATGAATTTCACCCGACTCGCCAGGTACTGAAGTTCGGCGATGCCGAGTCTCCCCTCACGGCCAGGGAAAGTCAACTCCTGCAAATGCTCCTAGAGAACGCCAACGACATCACCGACCGAACCCAAATCCTAAACCACATATGGGGCTCGGACGATTTCTTCAATGCCCGCAGCATGGATGTCTTCATCACCAAGCTCCGCAAAAAACTCCAAGACGATCCTGCGATCCAGATTTTGAATGTACGGGGCTATGGGTTTAAGCTGGTGTGTTGAGGGAAACGAAAAAGCCCTCCGATTGCTCAGAGGGCCTCTTCTTTCCATAATATCAAATCCGATTCTACTTCTGTGCTTCTTTATAGATCGCATCCAGCAGCGAACCTTCCTGCTTCGTGTCGTTGCCCAGCTCCCAAAACATGATTCCACCTATTCCTTTGTCCATCGCATAGCGGGTCTTCAGCGCAACTGAAACCGTATCGTCGTAGGAAAGCATCAAGCTATCTGTGGCATTGTACATATAGGGAGCTTGGGCTTTGTCGTCCCAAAATCGTTGGAAATTGCTATCCGTTTCATATTGCTCGCGAATGGCATGATAGGCCATCCAACCGATATGAAGACCACCACTGAGTTGGTACAATCCGTTGTTAGTCGGTGGTACTCCCTTCCAAACGCGTCCGTAAAATGCCGATCCGATCACGATCTGCTTGGGATTTACTCCCTTTTCGATCAGAAAATCCACGATCTTTTGAGCGGAGCGAGGGTCAGGATCGAGATTGTCCCCGCTTTTGTAGAGACTATCAAGATGGGAATGAAAGGGCGTACCGGCAATATCCTCGCTCTTCACGTCACCGAGCGGCGTATGGTGCCCGGTGTAAATGGAAACGCCGGAGACTTGGTCATAAGTCATCACATTGGTGTAGTCGGCGTACTTCATGACCTCCGTAGTTTCGATGAAGTCGTAGTAACGCTTCCAACCGGCCGAAGCGAAAGTCAGAAGCTTGGTAGAGTCAAACGTATCCAGCATCTCACGCAAGCCTTTCATCAGCGCGGTGAAGTTTTTGGTGTCCTCAGGTCGCGCCATCGTTCCGGCACCAGAAATCCCAGGATACTCCCAATCCATATCCATCCCGTCAAGCTGGTAGGTTTCGATGAAGGTCTTCGCACTGGCAATGAACTTGCCCCGGCTTTCCTCCGTCAAGGCCATATCGGAAAACCCGTCCGCTCCCCAACCGCCAATGGCGATCATTACCTTCAACTCGGGATTCCGAGCTTTCTGTTTGACTAATGCCTCCAGCTTTGGGCCAGCCACTTCGGGTTTGCGAAAGGTCATCTCTCCATCGACCAAGTTGGCAAAGGAATAGATGATGTGCGTGAGCTGCTCTACAGGAATCTCCCCAGGCTTATAGTCGCGTTCCGGCACATAATAGGCCATGATGACTGGCTTTATGGAGGCAGCGTTTTCGTCCGTTTCTTGAGATTTTTCCGAAGGCGAGCAGCCCCAAAACAAGGTCAGGGCAAAAAGTGTAGTGAGGTAGTTATGTTTCCAGATCAAGGCAAACTAGGCTTTAGTTGATAAATATTTTTCAGCAATTAAGAATACTTTTTCTATTTTTTTCAAAAATCTAATGAAGCGAATATTTTTTTCTTGAAAAACCAAAATCCGATAAATGTGCGGATTCTTATATGAATTGCCTTTTTTTGAAAAAACTTAGGCCCAAATGAATATCAGAAGAGCCCTTGTTGAAGACGCCGGAGCAATCGCAGCGCTTCTTATGCTGGCAACGGGCGAGGTCATACGCCGATTAATAGGCGTCGAAAACCAAGCCAAATCGCAAGATCTTTTGCTTCACTTTGTCAAGGAGGAATACGGGCAGTACTCCTTTCAAAATTGCCACGTCGCCGAAGAGGCTGGGGAAATTATCGGTACACTTTTGAGCTACGACGGCGCGAAACTGGAGGAATTGAGAAAGCCTTTTCTAGACTACATTCACGAGCATTTCAATCCTCTAGCAATCGTGGAAGACGAAACCCAAGCCGGAGAATATTACATAGACTCCTTGGCAGTCTCTCCCTGGCATCAGGGTAAGGGTACTGGCTCCCGACTTCTTCACCATTTAATCCAAGAAAAAACAGCTTCTGAGTTCAAAACTCTCGGTCTGCTTGTCGATAAATCGAATCCTGACGCCAAGAGACTTTACCTCAAACTCGGATTTAAGCCGGTAGGAGAAAAAGTCCTTTCAGGAATTTCTCTGGAGCATCTACAGCTGGAAATCAGCTAACAAAAAACAGCGTTCCAACTCCGAGCTATCCCATCCATTTCACCAGCTATGGTGTAGGCTGACCTGAAGTTGGTTTTTCGCCCAGTTGTCCGTCGTCTGTCTCATCCAGCCGAGCTGGGTCCGAAGCCTATCGCCCAGACCATAGCCCATGCCGAGGTAGGTGCGGTTACGGTCAAAGAATCCCACACTTCTGCCCATGCCGATATCTTTCTGGCCGTTGATAAACAGCTCGTTATATAGCGCCAAATACAGCGTGTTTTTCTTCAGCTCCCGGGCGTTGAGCGGCACATTCACGAAGAGGTTGTAGCGGTATCGGGTGCGGAAGTCCTGATACTCGACCCATCGCTGCTCATATCGAAAACGGTGAGTGAGCAAAAATCGGCCGCCCACCTTTTGGGGAATCAGGGCCTCCTGATAGATCCGGTTTTCAGCGATCACTTCACCGCCTTCGCCAAAAACTCCTGAGGACACATTTGCATAGCCAAGGGTAAAAGTAATGTTGGCATCCTTTGGCGTATACGTCAATCCAGATCTGAGTAGCAACTGCTCCTTGTCTCCTCCCATATCCCAGGATCGATATTGGAAATCCCCCTGGACACCCCAAGGGCCCTCCCCGAAACGATGCGTGAAAAAATACATGTACCAAGCTCCCAGCTGATCCTCGTCAAAGGTGGCTTGAGCCGGTGCAAGGTGGGAGTAAATCAATAGAAGAGATAAAGTAATCAGTTTTTTCATCATTTAGGATTGGATAGAAAGGTAGTGGTTCGGCCTGCAAACTCTCGCTAATATAGAACCGCCGCCCTATACGCAAGATCTTTTGCTACTTCCTGACAGGAAGCCGTGCATCCGTGTTTTCCCAAAAGTCCTCCAATTTTGTCTTCAACTGCATCACTATCAGCGGCAGTTGTTTAGCCAAATTAATTTTTTCTTGAGGATCATTGCTGAGGTCAAAAAGCTCGGCCTCTTTACCGTCGAAATAGAAAATCAGCTTGTAGTCACCCGAACGTACCACAGAGTGGGGCGTGACGTCTGGAGCTCGATAGTGGGGAAAGTGCCAGAAAAGATCCCGCTCGAGGCTTGGATTGGCTCCTGTCAGCACGGACCAAAGGCTTTCGCCTTCCAGCTCAGGTTGATCGAGATTTTCACCAGCCGCCTCCAAGGCTGTGGAAATCCAGTCCATGGAAATCGTTGGGACATCCGAGGTAGTTCCCGCCGGCACCGTCCCGGGCATGCTCACTATAGTTGGTATCCGAATCCCCCCTTCGTAGGGATAACCTTTGTACTCTCTCAGGCCGATATTCCAAGTGACGGGATTGGCCTTGTCGCCGATCAGGCCACCATTGTCTGAGGTGAAGATCAGGAGGGTATTTTCTCGGAGGCCCGTTTCATCCAGATAGGCCAGAAGTTTTCCGACGTTGGCGTCCAGGTTTTCGATCAGTGCAGCATAGACGGGATTTCGTTGCTGACCCGGTTTCTTTTGCTTGTACTTTTCGACCAAGTCAGCTGGGCCCATGATCGGCGTATGCACTGCGTAGGGAGCCCAATGGACGAAGAAGGGTTGGCGCCTGTGGACTTCCAAAAAACCGATCACCTCGTCCGACTCTCGATCGGTAAGAAATTCGCCAGGCTTCCTCGGAGGGAGGTTTTTGATCTGGTAAAACTCCCTAGGCTGGGCGGGCAGGTAAGGGTCAAAATAGCTTGGAGGCTGCCCAAGGTCATTCCCACCAACATTGATGTCAAATCCCTGGTTTTCCGGATGCATGCCCTCATCGCCCAGATGCCATTTACCCACATGAAGAGTCGTGTAGCCCAAAGACTTGAGCCGCTCGGCTATTGTCTGTTCATCCAAAGGAAGAAAGCCCTGAATCTTTGGGGTTTTCAGCGGTTTGTCTGCAAACTCTTCATATTCCCCGGGCAAACCCGAAGTGGTCACTCCCTGGAATTTGGCACGAATCCAATCCGTAATCCCAATCCTGGCGGGGTATTTTCCGGTCATCAGAGCTGCCCTGGAAGGAGAACAAATGTGGGCAGCCGCATATGACTGGGTGAAGCGCATCCCCTCTGCAGCCAGACGATCGAGATGGGGAGTTTCATAAAAATCACTGCCAAAGACTCCCAAATCGGTAGCACCCAGATCGTCTACGTGGATGAGGATTATGTTCGGTCTTTTTTGGTTTTGGGAAAATGACTGAGCGCAGAAAACAAGAAGCGAGAGGCAAATCCAAATTCTTTTCATGCCCTTAATTAAAAGAAAAAGTCCGGGATTAGGACTTCAAATCAATACTTGAGACTCTTGAGATAAGCAATGCTCTTAGGTAAAGCCCCTAGTTCGTGCTCGCTTTCGTCTTCTATAAACATGTGTTTGATGCCTATTTTATTGGCCTCTCTAAGGATCCCAGGAAAATCCAATTCGCCTTCTCCAAGTGCCACGTCGTTTTCAGGCCCGGTGAGTCCGGTCATGTCTTTGGGTGCGCCTTTTCTGAAATCCTTCAGATGCAAAGACACCCAGCGGTCTCCATACTTTTTAAGCAAAGCAACAGGATCGCCCCCTCCAAAATGCGTCCACATCACGTCCATTTGCAGAGAAACATATCTAGGATCTGTATTTTCGACCAAGTATTCGAATAGCGTCCCATCCCCATATGGCTGGAACTCATAGCCATGGACATGGTACTTGAACGTGATCCCGTTTTCCTTCAACACTTTTCCTCCTTCGTTGAAAGCTTTAATCGCGCGATCCGCATCTTCTTTGGAAAACGCTCCGCGTTTGTGGGGGATCCAAGCACACATGACGTAACTTGCCCCCAGGGCTTTTGCCCGATCAGCTACCGCTTGGGGATCTGACTCCAACTGTTCAAATCCGGTACCAGTAGATGGAATGGAAATCCCTCTGTCGTTAAGCATTCTCTTGAAATCCTGCGGCGAAACTCCCTGCGGCGCACCTCCTTCAAACTCGGTAAATCCCAGCTTTTGGATAATATCCAAAGTAGGCTCCACTCCATTTTTCCAATGGTTTCTAAAAGTGTAGGAAGCAATCCCAAGCGGCACTTGCAACATGGGATCCCCTTTCTTCTGGGAAAATGTTTCTGTGGGACAGATGATCCAAGCGAGAGCGAGGACTAAAAGCGTAAAGTTCTTTTTCATAGGTTATTTTTTCAAAAGCCGACGAACCATAGTCCACGGCGGGAAAATCATTTTATGTTTTGAGGAATGAAGTTCTCTAACCTAGCTGTGTACCGTGGTCCGTCGACGGTTGACATCTACAAATTCAACTTGTTCAACTCCTCCACCGCATGATTTGCAGCTCGGGCAGTCAAGGTCATAAAGGTCAACGTAGGATTCTGGGTACTGCCGCTGGTCATGCAAGCTCCGTCCGTGACGAAGACGTTCTTGCAGTGGTGAAGCTGGTTATACTTGTTGAGTAAGGAAGTCTTGGGATCATGCCCCATGCGAACGCCGCCCATCTCATGAATATCGGAACCCGGGGGAGAACCCCTGTCGACTACATTGATGTTTTTGAAACCCATACGCTCGTACATTTCGCTTTGCTGCTGGACGAAATCAGCCGTCATCTTGTCGTCGTTGTCTTTCCATTCCACCGACATGATGAGCTTGGGTATTCCATATTTGTCTTTTTCATCCGGAGAAAGTCGGATATGGTTGGACTCCTCGGGTACCATTTCCCCCTGCATCCAGGCAGACATGCTCCAAAGTCCGTATTTGGGATTGAGCAAATGATCACGTAAAACATCCCCAATTAGATCACCGTTGCCTTCCAACTGCCGACCTGCAAACATCCCAATGGCATAGCCTCTCAGAAAATCCGCGTCTTGCCTATAAACATTCCTAAATCTTGGCACATAGGCATGGCCTGGGTTTCGTCCGTCGTTGAATTTGTCCAAAAACCCTTCAAAAGTAGCGTTTCCGCTCCCGCGATAGTTGTGGCAGGTGATGAATTTGCCCATCAGCCCGTTGTCATTGCCGAGTCCATTTGGAAAGCGCGAAGACTTGGAATTAAGCAAAATGGCATTTGAATTCAAGGTTGAGGCATTGAGGAAAATCACTTTGGCGTAAAAATCAATCGCTTCTTTGGTATGCCGATCGATGATCCTTACGCCGATCGCTTTTCCTTTTTGCTCATCATAAATCACCGACTCAACCACCGAATCCGGCCGTAGAGTTAGGTTCCCCGTTTTTTCTGCCCAAGGTAAAGTTGACGCATTGGCCGAAAAATAGCCTCCGTAGATGCATCCTCTATTGCACATGTTCTGACTCATGCACCGACTTCGTCCCTGTTGGCGGTGAATCTCTTGGGGATCGGTGAGATGGGCACAACGTGCTTGGATCAAATACCGGTCTCCATACAATTCCTTCAGCTGCTCGGCGTAGTATTTTTCTACGCAACTCAACTCAAAACCAGGCTGCACCACCTGATCCGGCAATACATCCAAACCATCCTTGCTGCCAGCGAATCCCACAAAAGTCTCCACGTAAGAGTACCAAGGCTCTATGTCCTTGTAGCGGATCGGCCAATCAACGGCAAAGCCATCCCTAGCCGGCCCGTCGAAATCAAAGTCTGACCAACGCTGAGTACTCCTCGCCCACAACAGGGACTTGCCTCCAACATGGTAACCTCGAAACCAGCGGAAGGGCTTTTCCTCGATGTAAGGTTGCTCATCCTGCGCCAAAGTCCAATGCATGGTTTCCTCTCGCTGCCAATTGGCTCCGCCTATCCCCGAGCGCTTTTCGATAGGCACTACTCCACGAAACTCAAATTCCCAAGGAGCCTTGGAAGCGGTTGGATAGTCTTCGATATGCCGAACCATCCTGCCTCGCTCGAGCACTAGTGTTTTGAGACCTTTTTCACACAGCTCCTTAGCGGCCCAGCCGCCTGATGCTCCCGAGCCAATGACGATGGCGTCGTAGGTGCGCTTTTCTTTCGAATCTTGTAGCATGGCGTTTGGGTTTAGAGTCTATCGGCAGGTACATCCGCGCATCCCTTGTAGTAGCCGGGCGCTATTTGGTAATGGCGATAGTCGACCATTACCTCCTTCACGGTGGTAAAACCCATAATCGTATTGGAGCGCATCAGGTCAAAAAACTCTTGATCCTCTTCATCCTCCGAAGACTTGAGCTCGAGAAGCACTTGTTCCCTTTCCTCTTGGGAAAGATCCAAAAAACCTGCTCCGTCAAGAGCTTTCAACTTCGTTTTGATCAGATCTTGGTCTTCCTTTTCGTAGCATTTTTCGAAAAGCTTGATCAGAAACTGATCCGTCCCCGTGCTGATTGCACCTATAGGTTTGGCATCTGGAGTGGGCAAAATTGGGGGATGGCCCTCCGGAATAAAGGTATCTGCGATCGCCATAATCATCTGCTCCTCTTCGAAGCTGAAAAAGCCCTTGTGGCTCAGTCGATCCAGAATCTGCCATTTCCACTCCAAAAGGGCAAGGCCCGCGATTCCGGCCACGGATCCACCGATGACCTTAAGGGATTTTCTTCTATTCATACTTTCGGTATTTTGGGCAAACACTGAAAGACAATATAGATTTTTTTGAAAAAAGGCGATGAAAAATTGGCCCAGTATTACACCTGCGGAATTTAACTCGACTTTATCTACCGATCCGAATAGTTAAAGGAAAGGCCTATAGAAAGATAGTAGCGAATGACCTGGTCCTCAGAATTGCTCGATATCCCCAACGTGATGGGGCCGAGGATGGAGGCATAACTCACGTCAGCACCAAAGCCCAGATAATAATCGTCCTGAAAGATCTTGTTGGGCCAGTCCGCTTCGTTGAACGGATATTGCTGGCTGTATCCCATCCAGTTGACCCCAGCCCGAAAATAGACCTTGTGGACTGGCACGTACTGGAAATCCGCTCCGATCTTCAGGAAATTAGGCGTCTGGACCTCGGCATAGTTTAATCCCCAAAATGGATTGTCGTCAAATCGGACATTTTGATATCCCCCAACATAGAAGTCCTGGAAGATCTTGTCTCCCTCTTCCTGGGAAATCACCATTCCGGCGGCCACCGAGGGTTTAAACTGTAGCTTTGGACTTACCGGGAAAAACTTAGAATATCGCCCATAGATCACCCCATGACTATCTGGTGTAAGGCCTTCGACCAGGCCTTGAATGACCGAAACAGGCACCTCCACAGGGGTTCCTTCCACATCGAGTGTGACCGAATCGATCCCTGAGACCAGATTGACGCCAATCCACTGCTTCATGTTGAGCGCCGTCTCGATCAGCCCTTCGGCGCCTTTGGTTGGATAGTTGCGGTCATTTTGTGAGTTTCTATAATAGCGAACTCTGAGGCCGAGGGAACGCTGATAGGCATTCTTTAGATCGTCTGAGATGAAATTCCCAAATCGGTACTTGGCCTTGATATTTTCGAACACCGACCCAAAGGAAACGGACTCTTTCAGGGAGGAAGTTGAGATCATCTGCGCCTCCACCCGGGTGTTTTTGGAAATGGAGATATTGTCCTCCTTCCCATCCACGTAGGTGGGAATTTGTTGGTTCAGATAGTTAGTCCTGAAGTTGAACGCATACTTCTTGTTGCCTCCTACATATTTGTAGTAGTCAAACCTGAATTTTGGATTCTGACTGATATCGCCAATGAAAACGGTTCGAGAGGATTTGCCTATTAAGTCACGTGCGGTATAATTCAAGACAATTCCTGCGGAAAACTGATGGTCATAGTGAAAGGAAGTGTACAGCAACTGTCTCGGCTTTTCCTTTACCCGGATCAAGAGGGAAAAATGCTGCCTATCACCCCGGACCAGGCTGTAGTCAACTTTGTAAAATCCATTCATCCCAAATACCCGGTTGATCCCATCCTGAATATCTTCCCGAGACACTTCTTTGCCTGGATCTATGGCCAACTTTGAAAGGATCAGTGAGGTGGGGAAAATACGGTTGCCACTCACTTCTATCCTGTCAAAGGAAATGGGAGATCCCTCCAAACCAATACCTGGGGAAAGTACCGAAATCCCCAAACTATCGGCAAGATGCTTGAACTGGGGATAAAACGCTTCCCCTGTCTTGTCGCCTATTTTCAAGATCGCATCAAAATCCCCAAAACTCGCTGTACCATATGGCCCCAAGTCCGGCTTGATATAGATATCAGTCTGCGCGATATTTTCCCCGGTGACGCCGAGCGAAGCTGCCATGGAGAGCTGCATCAGGATGGCCCCAAAGCCATCCAGCTTGTCCGCAGCCAAAAAGTCCTCGTCGCTGACATTGACGCCGATCACGAAGTCCGCGCCCATTGCTCGTACCACATCGACCGGAAAATTGTTGACCACGCCTCCATCCACGACCATAGTGCTGTCCAGATTGAACGCGGTAAACGCAGTGGGGATGGCGATACTGGACCGAATGGCATCGTGTAGATATCCCTTGTCAAAGATGATGGCTTTTCCGGTACTGATATCCGTGGCGATACACCGAAAAGGAATCGGAAAGTCGTCAAAAGACTCATATTGCCTGGCTGGCCAAGTGTAGTAGTGGAGCGTTTCGGAAAGCACCTGTCCTTCGATCAGACCCGAAGGAAGACTGATCTTGCCTTGCCTCATTGGGAGCTCGAGCAGGTATCTGTTGTAATATTCCTTTTCCTCAAAAGCGATTTTTTCAAAGCCCACACGATTGGAAATAATGAGCTCCCAGTCTATGGATCGGATGATCTTCTCAAGCTCATCCGCATTGTAACCCAAGGCATACAAGCCTCCCACAACCGATCCCATACTTGTGCCGACGATGTAGTCGGGGTGTATGCCGGCCTTTTCCATAGACCGGATCACGCCGACGTGAGCCATGCCTTTGGCTCCTCCTCCGCTTAATACGAGCCCTATCTTGGGACGCGGAGCAAAGCTCGTGTCTTGAAATGAAAAAGAAGAATGCGCCCAAAACAATGAAAAAAGGGCAATACTAAAGAACTTGGAGAAAGAATTCATTTTCTGCAACGTATATGCTATATACTCGACTGTACCATCAAAATACAATAAGCCTTCTTCTAAAGACCAAGCGAAATTCACACTTCAGCGCTGCCCTTCGTCTGACCGCAGTGGCGGAGATCTTCAGGCTAAAAAGTGGAATTCAGACATTGCTGATCCTCTCTCCAAGCTAGGGTTTACTTTCTGTAATCCAAGGGTGGTTTTCGGTCTCCCACCAAGGCTTCGTAAGAAAATCCCTCTCCCCTTCTTCTATTCAATTCCTCCAGGGCTTTCTCAGTCACAGAGGGATCTTTGAAAATATCCATCGCAGTGAGCGTAAGCGTCTTGGCGGCGACCATCATTCCTTTTTGGCCTATGCTCATGCCTCCAGCCGCCACAGCTTGCCAAGTATGGGCAGAGGTACCAGGCACCAAGGTAGCCGCACCAAGACCTACAGTCGGCACCAGCCAGCTAATATCACCCACATCCGTAGATCCTCCACCACCTTCTTCAGAAACCACAAAGGGAGTGATTTTGGCGGCGTCATCGGGACTTACCTTTACGCCCGCTGGATAAGTCTTGATAATTTCTTCGGCAAAGACCCTCTCCTCTGGAGTATAGCTTACCCCTCCTATCTGCTCCAGGTTTTTGTGCATGATCCTAGCCAACGTTTCGTTGGGTAGGAGGTTATATACTCCATTGATCACCTCATATTCCATCCGGGTTTGCGTACCCAAAGCTGCACCCTCCGCAGCCTTGACCATCCTTGCAAAAATCTCCTTCACCACCAAAGCATCCGGGTGGCGGACGTAGTGATAGGATTCTGCAAAGGCGGGCACCACGTTTGGTGCTTCACCACCGCGGGTGATCACGTAATGCATTCTGGTCTGCATGGGCACATGTTCCCGCATAAGGTTTACCATAAAATTCATAGCCTCCACAGCGTCCAAAGCGGATTTGCCCCGTTCGGGAGCTGCAGCAGCATGGGATGCTTCACCATAAAATCGAAATTTGGTAGAAATGTTTGCCAACGAGGAGGTTGCGCCTGCAGCATTTTGGGAACTTGGGTGCCAGTGAAGCATGACGTCCACATCAGCGATCAGTCCAGCGCGCGCCATGTAGACTTTGCCCCCTCCCCCTTCTTCGGCTGGGGTTCCGTACACACGGATAGTACCTGCGATCTTATTTTCCTTCATCCAGTCCATCACCGATATTCCGGCAGCGACAGAGGCAGCCCCAAAAAGATGGTGTCCACAGGCATGGCCTGCACCGTCTACCACGACAGGGTCCCGAAAAGGAACCGCTTTCTGTGATACTCCTGGCAGCGCATCAAATTCCGCCATGATGCCGATCACGGGTTTGCCGGATCCATATTCCGCCACAAAGGCCGTCGGGATATCCGAGACGCCGGCAGTAACCTTAAATCCAGCGTCGCTTAAGGTCTTTTGCAAAAGCGCTGAGCTGTTGGTTTCAAGGTATCCCAGTTCCGGATTATTCCAGATCTGCTTGGCGATATCGCCATAAAACTCTGCTTTGGAATCGAGCATTTTCAGAACCTCATCCTGCGCAAAGAGTGGCGAAAACGAAAGCACGAAGAGGGATTGTAGTAAGTACTTTTTCATGTAAGGTTGGTTTTTGAGGCAAAATACAAATTGTACCGAAATGAAAAATGCAGGAAATGCCAAATGGCAGAAGCCTGTGAAACTTGGGCGATAACACCTATTCAAGAAAAAGTTACATTTTTCAAACAATGAAAAACATTTTGTAAGGCATTAATTCCCAATGCATAAGATTATGCCTAAATTTTAAGGAACCAATTTTAAAATGCCAATGAAAAAAATCCTCAAAGTCGCAGCGTACCTGCTCGGCATCCTAGTCTTGCTAGTGATCGGAGCTTTCGCTTTTTTGCAGCTAGGTTTCCCGAAAGTCGACCCACCCCAAGAAATCAGCATTGATTATTCCCAGGAACGCATTGAGCGCGGTTCCTATCTCGCCAATCACGTCACAGTCTGCATGGACTGTCATTCGACCAGGGATTTTTCCCAGTTTTCAGGTCCTCCGATGCCGGGCACTTTGGGCGCCGGAGGAGACCGGTTTGACCATGAAATGGGCCTACCGGGTGTATTTTTCGCCAAAAACATCACACCGCATGGCATCTCGGACTATACCGATGGGGAGCTCTTCCGATTGATCACAACCGGAGTGACCAACGATGGCAGGCCCATGTTCCCGTTGATGCCTTATTCCTACTATGGCAGAATGGATCCTGAGGATATTTATGACATCATCGCCTATATTCGCTCCTTGCCTTCAGTACAGACAGAAATCCCGGACTCTAAGGCCGACTTCCCAGTCAGTCTAATTCTGCGGACCATGCCTAAAAACGCAGAGATGACCTCCAAACCCTCTCCGACCGACCAAGTCGCCTATGGGGCCTATTTAGTAAATGCCTCCGGCTGTATCGAATGCCACACCCAATTGAGCCCCCAAGGTGTAATCCTTCCCGAAGTGGCCTTTGCCGGTGGCAGGGTGTTTCCCTTTCCAGACGGAAGCATCGTCACTTCTGCCAACATCACCCAATGCCCTGATACAGGAATTGGCACATGGGATGAAAGAGCATTTGTAGCCAGATTCAAACAGTATGCGGATTCCGGCTACGTCAATCCCAAGGTCGGGCCCGGCGAATTCAACACCATCATGCCTTGGACCATGTATGCCGGTATGAAGGAAGAAGACCTCAAGGCCATCTATGCCTATCTGAAGACCATTCAGCCGATCAAAAACGAGGTGGTCAAATTTACAGCCTCCAGCAAATAAGGCGATCTAAGCATCCAACACACATCGGCTCCACCTTTTGTGGGGCCGTTTGTTTTTCTATGATACAAGACAAGCCAAACCCTGCTGATAATTGCCGTCTTGGACAATCGCAGCCGGAGCTTTTCCATTTCGCTTGATTCCTTTCCTGCCTTTTTCTGCCTAGTTTAGTCCCCTCAAGTGATTTTAGCCAAATCCTGTAAAAATGCGTCTATCCGTCCTCCTTCTTTTTGCTCTTTTTGCCTTCTCTTGCAGTCCCAGGGGGACTTTCCGAATCATCGACAAGCCCATAACTTGGAACGAACAAAGAGAACAACTCTCCCTTCAATACCTGAAAGACCGACATGGACTGGAGCAAAGTGCCGCGACGATCGAACCGCAAATGATCGTGGTGCACTGGACGGCCATTGACAATATTGAAGTGACATTTGATGTGTTTGACCCTCCGCTTTTGGGAGGCAGGGCAGACCTGACCGGTGCCAGCAACCTGAACGTCTCGAGCCAGTTTCTCATCGACCGGGACGGGACTATTTTCAGGCTGCTTCCGGATACTACCTTCGCTCGGCACACAATTGGCTTAAACTACCTCGCCATCGGCGTCGAAAACATCGGAAGCGATGACATGCCGCTGACCAAAGCCCAACTCAGAGCCAATGAACAACTCGTCCGATATCTGAAGAGAAAATATCCCATCGACTATGTGATCGGGCACCACGAGTACCAAAATTTCCAGACCACCGAACTTTGGAAGGAAGCCGATCCAAACTATCGGACCGTGAAGACGGACCCGGGAGATAAATTCATGAACCAACTGCGAAAAAACCTTGAAGACCTTAACCTCAAACCAGTACCCAAGCTTTAATTCCCCTATGCGTTTCCAACCCCAGTTTCCCGTTTGGATCATTTGCCTACTTCTATTTTTCGCTTCCTGTAAATCCCAAAAATCCTCAACGACCCAAAAACCTCCGGTAACTCCGCCTACGAATACCACCAAACCGACTACAACACCACCAGCCCAAACTGGACCAAAAACCTCCGAAACTCTTCCCCCAAAAGCCTCCCAGCCGGCCGTGGCTCTGAAACCTCTCAGCTATCAAATGCCGGATATACCCCGTGAGTTTCGCGGAGTTTGGATTGCCACTGTCGCCAATATCGATTGGCCGATCTCTCCGACCGACTCATGGGAGAAGCAAAAGGCCGAATTCGCTGCCCTGCTGGATTACTATAAAAACCACAATTTCAACGCAGTGATCGTCCAGGTGAGAACCGCTGGAGATGCCTTTTACCCGAGTAACCTCGCCCCATGGTCCAAGTACCTCACGGGGAAACAGGGGAAGGCTCCCGCTACCTCGGAAAATCCCCTGACCTGGATGATCAAAGAGGCTCACGACCGCGGACTGGAATTCCATGCTTGGCTCAACCCCTATCGCGCCACGATGACCCTCGATACGAGCGAACTTAGCCCCGAGCACGACTTTCACAAACACCGAAACTGGATGCTGAAATACGGCAGCAAGTGGTATTATGACCCAGGATTGCCGGAAGTGAAGCAGCATCTTTTGGCCGTGATCTCGGAAATCGTGGACAATTATGACGTGGACGCCATACATTTTGACGACTATTTCTACCCCTACCGCGAACCCAAGCTTGAGTTTCCGGACAAAGCATCCTATTCCAAATACAAGAAGCCGGGACAATCTGTGGACGACTGGAGAAGACAAAACGTCAACGACCTGATCTTCGCCCTTAACCAAACAATCAAAAACCGAAAACCCTGGGTGCAGTTTGGGATATCTCCTTTTGGGGTTTGGAGAAATCAGAGCAAAGACCCCAAAGGCTCCCCAACCCAAGCCGGCCAGACCAACTACGACGATCTCTATGCAGATGTCCTGCTATGGATGAAAAATGGATGGGTAGACTACATGCTACCCCAACTTTATTGGAGCATGGAGCACAAGCTGGCATCCTATCGCAAACTCGCCGACTGGTGGTCCAACAACAGCTATAACACCAACGTCTACATCGGAAACGGTCCCTACAAGGTTCGTGACGACTCCGATGCCGCCTGGACAAACCCCAACGAGCTCAATACCCAGGTCAACTATACCCGAACATTGCCCCAGATCCATGGAAATGCGTTTTTCTCAGCCAAGTCCATGTATCAAAAAAACCGGGACATAGCGGATCTGCTCCAAAAGGAAGTCTACAACGAACCTACGCTCCCCCCTTCTTTTGAGCCCAAAACCCCATCGCTCATCGATACGCCTGTGGTTTTTGACGTGAAGACCAATGCTGAAAAAACCCAAATCAGTTTGGAAAAACCCATCGACCCGGCTATTCGCTATGCGATGGTCCAGGGAGGAAACGACCTCAGCACCCTCCATGACGCAAGAATACACACCGCTTGGGTGGGTGGATCAAGAGTGCGATATTTAGAAGTACCGAGTCTGAACACCGACTACCTGGCAATCCGATGGATAGACCACTATGGCCGTATCGTCCAAACCCAGGTATTCCAAACGCCAAAAACCAGCCGCCTATGAAAGACATGCTCGTCCGCTTGACGGAGCTTCCAGAGACTTCCGATTTGGAAAAAAAACTGCTGGAAAAGGAGAAAATCGTATTCCGCAGGGCGATCACTCCCGAAAAAATCCTAGTGGCGGAATGGGTCATGGAGCAGTTTGGGCAATATTGGAAGTCAGAGGTAGAAGTGTCTTTTTCACGGCAACCCGTCTCCTGCTGGATAGCCCAGCGTGGCAATCAAATTTTGGGCTTCGCAGCTTATGAAAGCACAGCCCGTAACTTTTTTGGCCCCACCGGCACCCTGGAAAACGAACGGGGCAAAGGGATAGGGAAAGTCCTCCTGATCAAATCCCTCGAATCACTTCGGGAAATGGGCTATGCCTACGCCATCATCGGTGGAGTCGGTCCGGCTGAATTCTATGAAAAAACCGTCAACGCGAAAGTCATTGAAGGCTCAGAAACGAGCATTTATCAAAATCTATTGAGAGAAAAATGACCCAAAACAGCTCCAAAAATCCATGGTTTTGGGTTCCTTCCCTGTATCTGACCGAGTCGGTACCCTATGTCGTGATCATCACCGTCTCGGTGATCATGTACAAAAACCTCGGCATATCCAATGCTGACATCGGGCTGTACACTTCCTTTCTTTACCTGCCTTGGGTGATCAAGCCTATCTGGAGTCCCGTTTTGGAGCTTTTCGGAAACAAAAAGCAGTGGTTTCTTTGCATGCAGCTGATCTTGGCGGCTGTCTTTCTAGGTGTAGGACTGACTACGGGAACGAATCAGTTTTTCACTATTACGCTTGCCTTCTTTTGGATGGGGGCTTTTGCCTCCGCTACCAATGATATCGCCTCCGACGGATTGTATCTGATCGCCTTGAAGCCCGATCAGCAAAGTTTCTTCGTGGGAATGCGAAGCACTTTCTATCGGGTGGGGATGATCACAGGGCAGGGCTTGATTGTGATTTTGGCCGGCTATCTGGAGGAAAGGTTTGGAAATCCCACTCAAGCTTGGTCTTGGACCATGATCGGAGTGGGGGCCCTGATGCTGATCCTGACGGGGGTAAATTACCTGACCACACCAAAAGTCATCGAAGCCCAAGTTGCCAAAGAAGATCAACCAAGCTTTGGAAAGGTTTTTTCCACCTTTTTCACCAAAAAAAATATCGGATTATCCCTAGGCTTTGTCCTGCTCTATCGCTTGGGAGAATCCCAATTGGTCAAAATGGCCTCGCCCTTTTTCCTTGACGAACGAGCAGATGGGGGCCTGGGGCTGAGCACAACGGAGGTTGGTTTTATCTACGGAACCTTGGGGGTAATCGCCCTTTTGGCCGGAGGAATTTTGGGAGGTATTCTGATTTCTCGGGACGGCCTCGGGCGCTGGATGATTCCGATGGCCTTTGCAATCAATGCTCCGAATATCGGGTACATCTTCCTGGCCTGGCTTCAGCCTGAGAGCGTGCTTTTCGCCACTTTGGTCGTCTTTATCGAGCAGCTGGGTTACGGATTTGGCTTTGCCGCCTATATGATCTTTTTGATTTTCTTGGCTGAGGGCGCGTTTAAAACCGCTCACTATGCCTTGGCAACGGGCTTTATGGCCATGGGAATGATGCTGCCGGGGATGCTCAGCGGCTACATGCAGGAGTGGCTCGGCTATCCGGGATTCTTTGTGTGGGTGGTGATGGCAACGATTCCAGGCTTTCTGATGGCCTACCTGGCGAGGTATCCGAAGGAATTTGGCAAGAAGGCTGAAGGCTGAGGTTTGAAGTGCGAAGTCTGAAGTCTGAAAGCTGAAAGCTGAAAGCTGAAAAGAAATTCGAAAGCATTTCACTTTACGTACTAAATTCTCTAAAAAATAGCGATGGGCTAGTTCGATCCGACACAAACCATCAAAGTCCGAAACTGCGATAGAATTTTTGCCAGGGTCGCACCAAGGACAGTTTGGATAGGCGCGGTGGGAGGATTTGCCAGCGAGCCAGCATTAGGCATTGTGCGGTATGAGCCCCGATATCGGGGTCAAATCTTGTCCTTTTGGTTCTTTTGGGACAAGCCAAAAGAACATTGAAAAAGAAGATCCTAAACAAATAACTTCAATCCCGAATAATCATCCGTCGACTCGGCTCAGAACGACACAGAATCCTAATTTCCCACTCTTTCAATTTTGAAATTTTCCAATGCTGAAAACCCAAAAAATCGCCCAATCCTTCTCCCCTGCCGCATTTATCCACGACTCGGAGGAAAACTACCAAGAGATCGAAAAGCTGATTCTGGAAGAGGAAATCGGCGGTTTGACTTTTTTCCATAGCCGCCATTCCGCTGCCGCAAACTTTGAAAAGCGGGCCGAAGTCTTGGATGTGAGTGGGACCTTTGAAAAGCTGATTGGACTCATCAATCGCTATCAGACGCTTTCAAAAATCCCTCTGCTGATCAGCATCGATGGGGAATATGGCCTGGCGATGCGGATCGAAAAAACACCCCAATATCCTTTTGCCATTACACTGGGAGCTTTGAAAACAGATGCTGAAAAATGGGTGGAAGAGGTCGGCTTCCGCATGGGAATGGACATGAAGCGCTCCGGCATTCACCTCAATCTTGCCCCCTGCGCCGATGTCAACACCAACCCCGACAATCCCGTGATCGGCTATCGCTCTTTTGGGAATCAGACTGAAGAAGTCGCCAAATTGGCTTTCGCGGCTTACTCCGGAATGAAAAAGGCAGGAATCGGGGCATGCCTCAAGCATTTTCCGGGCCATGGCGATACCGCGACCGATTCACATTTGGGATTGCCGATTTTGAATAAAACCAAAGCCCAACTCGAAGCCGAAGAGCTACTCCCCTTCCAATATGGAATCGATCATGGCGTGGAAATGATCATGGTAGGACACTTGGCCGTACCTGCCCTGACGGGAGGAGAAATCATCCCCGCCAGCATCAGCCGGGAACTGATCACCGATTTGCTCAAAGGCGAAATGGGGTTTGAAGGTCTGGTCATCTCGGATGCGCTGAATATGAAGGCTGTGGCCAACCTGTATCCCGAGCCGGGCGAACTCGAATGGCAGGCCTTCCACGCGGGCAACGACATCCTTTGCTTTTCCGATCATGTGAAAAAAGGCATTCAAAAAATCTCCGATAAAGCCAGCGATACCGAAATCGAAAACGCATTCCAAAAAATCATGGCGCTTAAGGCCCGCTTGGGCGTGATGGAGTTCAAAAAGCTGGAAGTCCCCGCTTTTGACTGGGCGAGTCATTCCGAATTCCAGCGGGCTTTGGCGGAAAACTATGTACAAATCCATTCTGGAAAACTGGATCGGGACGAGCTGAAAACGCTAGCAGAAAAAGGAGTACTTGGCTATCGGGAGTTTTTTGCCGGGGAGAAAAGCCTTTTCCAAAGTTTGTTGAGCTTGCCCGCAGCTGTTTCCGAAGATGCCGAAAAGCAGATTCTGGCTTTGTTTGTCCCAAGTCACAAACCCTTGAATCAATTCGGGATGGATCAAGTCACGCTGGATGAAATCAAGGATTTGGCCAAGAAAAAGCCCAGCATCCTGGTTCACTTCGGAAATCCCTTGGCGCTAAAACATCTGGGGGATCTGGAAGTTTTTGAGGCGGTGGTTTGTGGGTATCAGAGTTTTGAGGAGGTGCAGAGGATGGTAGCCAAACTTTTTTTGGAATCCTAATCTATTGTAAACCATCTTTTCTTTTAGAATCTTAAAAAACCCCTCATGAATAACACTCCAAAATACCGATCACCAGATGGTGAAAATAAACTAAGTTTTATTTTATATGAAGAAATAAGATATGGGCCTTCATACTATAAACTTGAATTAAATGGAAAAACCATTAGAAATCGAATTTTTGGATTTGTTAACCTTTGGAACCCAGAGTCAAAGTATTTGGCACTACAGGAATGGCTTACAATTGATTATCAAGAAGGACCGGTTACTTCTCTAGCTATTGTTGATTTAAAAGAAATGCGAATTGCGAACATTTCTACTTTACATAAAGGTTTTATATCTCCAATAAAATTTGAGGGCGATAAAATTGTTTATGAAAAATCTTATTCAACTGGTCCTAAAGGGGAGTTTGAAATAGACCTGAAAACCGTTTTGAATTGAGGGGACATTATAAAATAGATTTTTGTGAATTTTAGGCAGTTTCTCACGAATAATTTGAAAAAGGCCTTTATCAGAATAATTCGTAATTTGGAATATGGAAAAGAAGAAAGCATTGGAAGCTATTCAGGAGTTGCCTGAAAGCTTTGACTTAGAAGTTTTGATCGAACGATTGATTTTCATAGAAAAAGTCGAAAAAGGTCTTGAGCAGATAAAGGAGGGGAAAGTAATTTCGCATGAGCAGCTAAAATTAGTAGCCAAGCAATGGTAGAGATTTTTTGGTCTGATTTGACACTATCCCGAAAAGTGTGTAAATAGATTTTAGGACTAGTTAGAGTTTTAGACGGTTTTCAAACATAATCATAAATTGGTTTAGGATCATTCCCCAGTCTCGGATGGGCATGGTCCATTTTTTTGTGGCCTCCATGACAGCCAGGAAGACCGATTTGAGGACGGCTTCATCGGTTGGATAGGAAAGCTTGTTTTTGGTGTATTTTCTGATTTTTCCGTTTAGGTTTTCAATGATGTTGGTCGTGTAGATGATCTTTCTGATCTCCAGAGGGAAGTCCAGAAAGGCGGTGAGTTCTTCCCAGTTTTCTCTCCAGCTTTTGATGGCATAGCCGTATTTCTGCCCCCACTTAGCCTCCAACTGATCCAGAGCCAGCTGTGCGGCATCTCGGTTGGGAGCGGTGTAGATCCCTTTCATGTCGCCGGTAAATGCTTTGCGGTCTTTCCAAACCACAAAACGGCAGGCATTGCGGATCTGATGGACGATACAGATCTGTTTGGTGGACAGCGGGAATACGCTTCGGATTGCCTCAGTGAAGCCTTTTAGATTGTCTGTAGCAGTAACCAGAATGTCCTCGACTCCCCTGGCTTTCAGATCAGTGAGGACACTTAGCCAAAAAGAGGCAGATTCGTTTTTGCCCAGCCAGAGTCCCAAGACTTCTTTTTTGCCATCTGTCCGGAGGCCTACGGCCAGGTAGATGGTCTTGTCGATGACCTTGGAGTTTTCCCGGACTTTGAACACTATCCCGTCCATCCAGACGATACAATAGACCGATTCCAAGGGCCTGTTTTGCCAAACGGCCACATCCTGAGCCACCCGCTCGGTGATCCGTGAGATGGCCGAGGTGGAGATGTCAAAGTTGTAAAGATCTTTGATCTGCTCTTCGATATCGCTGACGCTCATTCCTTTGGCGTACAGGGAGATGATGATCGATTCTACCCCATCAGCAATGTTCTTCCGCTTGGGAACAAGCATCGGCTCAAAAGAGCTTTTTCGATCCCTGGGTACTTGGATTTCGGTTTCTCCGTACTGGTTGCGTAGCTTTTTCTTTCCATGCCCGTTGCGGCTGTTTTCCCCGGTGGCCTCCCCGTGCTTCTCATAGCCGAGGTGATTATCCATTTCCCCTTCCAGGATGGCTTCTACGCCACGTTTTTGGAGCTGGCCAAGAAAAGCATATAGCTCTTCTCCGTTTTTGAACTGTTTGAGGAACTCCTCACTGAATGCATCTTCTTTTTTCATAGCTTAAGTGTGTGAAGGTATCCCGAAAAAGTTATTTCCGTAATTTTTCCAGGCCTTTGAAGGGGCCGAAAAATTCCAGAATAACTTTTCCTACCACTTACACACTTATCGGGACGCTACCTCTGATTTGGCAGTCAATGATCTTAAATCTATCCATTCCTTTATTCAAGTTGATTCTAAAATTTATGCCGATAGGCAAATTCAAAAAATATTAAAGCGGGTCGATCAACTTGTAACGTTCCCTGAATCAGGCAGAATAGTCCCTGAATTTTCAAACTCTCAAATCCGGGAATTGATAGAAGGTAATTATCGAATCGTGTATAATGTAGACCTAAATTCAGTTTTTATACTTCGAGTACATCATTCCTCGCTTCTTTTACGCTTCATTAAAGAATAAACTCAAAAAAGTCTTTGACATCCCAGTGAGACTTTTTTATCCCAGAAATGGCAGAAAAGCCAAGGCTAAAATCCTCTTGAGGCTTCAACAAGTGGAAGCTGGAAACCTGGGGGGACATTTCCTCAGTCGGCGAAGGAATAGAAGAATTTCGGATTCCCTATGGTCCGGGATACAGAATTTACTTTAGAAGACAAGGAGAAAGGATCATACTCTTACTCATTGGCGGAGATAAGAGTTCTCAGGAATCCGACATCAAAAAAGCTAAGACCCTGCTTGAGTGCAGATTCTTTATCCCTAAAGTTCCACCAGCTCGATCTTTTTACTAAAGCCGACTTTATCCAAAACGATCACTCCTTTGTCGATTTGGTCAAAGACAAACTGGATTTCCGAGAGCTGGTAAGGGTCGAAATCCGGGTTTTTGGCTCCCAGCTGATCCAAAGCAAAAACAAATTTTTGGAAGACGATCTCCGAACTACCCTCACCTTCCAAAAATTCAGTCTTCAAGGTGTTGACCTTGATCTGCCGCTGCAAAGCTGAGAATTCACTCAATAAGAATGAGACTTGATTCCCCTCCGTGTCGGTCATTATTATTCGTAGATCCAAGGGCTTCTCAGGTTCCTTTTTCTCTTCATCGTCCTCATTTTCTTCCTCCTCATCCGAGTTTTTGGAATCCTCCTCCGCCTCGGAATCGTCCTCATCTCCCTCACCCTCATCGTTAGACACCCACTTCCCTTCAGCTTTAGGATTAGAACTCTCCTTGGATTCGGCCATTTCAAAAACAAAAACCGACGTGGAATCCAGTCGGATATTTCCTAAATCAGGGAAAATCGAATAGTTGGCAACCAAAGAATCCGCCACCACTTCATTTACAGATTCCTCCTTCAAAGAATCAGCGATTTCATAATTCCAACCCAAGAAAACTGCCCGAGTCCCCTTTTTGGCATCCTTGAGATCTATCTCCCCCTCTCTCCAAACCTTCAGGTTTTCTCCAGAAATCTTCCCTCCAGATCCAGTCGTCGTGACATCAAAATCAGCATTGAAATCCGTCAAATAACGGGTATTCGAATCTTCAAACTGGCTTAAGTAGATAGTCTCCGGCAACCAATCTCTTCCGGATCGCGCATCCAAGAATAGCGGCAAATACTCCTTTTTCGCATTGAGTGTAATATCCAAAAATGCGGAAATATAGACCTTGGCTATCTCTTGTTGGCTTGCCTCATCTAGCTGCTGCTCCAAATTGAGAAGACCTTTGAATGGATTTCCTATATCGTTATCCCCCCAGGAAGTATTGAATTGCCCATGATTGGCGCCTTGGATATAAAGCCCGGTTTTGAAATGATAAGTACTGTCCTCAAAGGTCACCCGCTCAAACTGCATGGAGCCCATGAAAGAGGTCACGTCAGCATCCTGGGATCCGTGAAAAACAAAATAATCGATGTCCTTGATCTTGGTTCGGGTATTGCCGGGCTGATATTGCCCATCCACTGGAGCGATCGAAACGATGGACCGAATATTAAAATGATAGCCCAAGGGAATGGTCGCATCGTCTGGGTAAAAATCCAATTCATTGAGCATCGCAGCATGGGCCACTGCTTCCCCACCTCTTGAGTGCCCCATCAGGGAAATACGATCCATGTCTACCTTTCCTGCAAAAAGGTGTTTGTCTGAAGCATTCCACTGCTGCCAAACTTTCAAATGCTCTAGCAAAAGCCAGCCTCGGGCATCATTTTCTTTCTGTAAACCACCAAATAAGTCAGACCAAGAACCATTGATGAAATTTTCATCGACAGAAACCAGGATCATTCCCTGCGAAGCCAACAATTCTCCTAGATAGTCATAACCTGGATCGGAGAAATCCTGCATGGAGTGATTGCCATGTACTACCAAAACCAGTGGAAAAGGGCCATCGCCCTCCGGAAACCAGACCCTACCGTTGATCGGGAGAGATTTGGAATCAAAGCCCCAGTACTTTTCCCTCCACCAACCACCAATTCCGTCCCAGTTGTCCAAAAAAGCGAGGCCATTGACCGAATCTGTCTTGAGGGTGACCTCTTCGCCGAATTCTGGCCTGTGCTTGTCCTTTCCGCTTCCGTAAGTCAGGGTCAAAACTTCGTAGGAGCCTGCTTTGGCTGGAGATTCGCCGGGAATGTGAGGAATCGCCACCTCGGAATAGCGAGCGGCATTTTCAATTTTATCCATCTCCAAGCCTTTCAGGGAATAGTAGTAAATGCTCAAGGCCAAGCCTGAAATCCCCAAGAGACCTCCAAGAATGAAAACCACCTTATTTGGCGTTTTGAGCGACCTGAAGCCTGTTTTTGAAAAAGCAAACCAAGCTGCTCCCAAGAAAGAAAAGACTAAAATACTCCAGCCAATCAGTTTGATCTCCCCAAAAAAAATCATGAAAAAGAGGGGAAAAGCAATGAATAAGGCAATCTTATACCATTTCGGAATTTGATAGATATGCTTTAGAAGCCAAGCGGAAATAAATGCTGCCAGAATAGTCGCTCCGATCATCAGGATCCCCAAAAGAAATGCCCAAGGGTCTCGGATATTGAAAGCAACCATCACCGAGTAGAGCAGCATCAATCCTATACTACCGACCAACAATCCCACGGCAGCGCCCTTGATCGACGTCAGTCCAGGTGTGATTAAAAGCAATTTGGCCTGAATCCAGGCTTTGGCTTGTTTGAGTTTGTTCTTGATCATTTTCGGCAGGTGGATCACAAAATGTAAAAATTGACAGGTTCTCTAATCTACCCAAAATCCGGAATAGATCAGGAATACTGAAGTAAGAGCCTTGAGAATGGAAGCTATAACTATAAAAAGCACATCCCCTTCATGGTTCTCGACAATTCTCGGGACTACGCTATCCCATTTTTGGCCCCAAGCCCCCTCAGCCCGGCAAAAGTGTGTACCACGCCAGAGGGATTGAATCCTCCTTGCTTTTTTTCATAAACTCTTGAGCTTTTATAACTTGGCGGGATGACCAAAAGCAAAACCAAGCGATTTTTTCAGATTGCAATGCCCCTAGTAGGCCTGATCAGCCTGATTATTTTTCCGCCTTGGAACCTGGTCAAGGCCTGGATCATGCCCCTGCCAGACACGGTGCAGGAGCAGGTAGAAGAAGCCATTTCCTACGGTATCGACGGGATGATCGTCTATGTAGACCAAGCAGGAAAGGAGCCCGCACTCTACGCTGCTGGCTGGAAAAACCGGGAAAATAAGATCCCCGCAGATCCGCAAAGTCTCTTTAAAATTGCCAGTATCAGTAAGCTTTACATCGCGGTGGCAGTTGCCAAACTTGCCCAAGCGGGTACTCTTTCCCTTGACCAAAGCTTGGCAGACTATCTTCCTGAATTTGCCGAAAGAATAGAAAATTCCGAGCAAATCACTCTTCGAATGCTGGTACGACATAGGAGCGGCATCCCCAACTACACCGACCATCCTGATTATCCTTGGGCCGACCCGTTCAAGAAAAACAGCGATACCTATCAGCTTGTTTTTGATCGGCCCGCCGACTTCGCTCCTGATAGCAAATACAGCTACTCCAACACCAACTACCTCCTGATCGGCGATATCCTGGACAAAACCCTAGGCTACAGTCATCATCGCTATATCCGGGAGGAAATCCTCAATCCACTTGGTCTGAGCCACACCTACAGTCTCTTGAAAGATGTGAATCTGGACGAGGTGATGAGTGGTTATTTTGTAGACTATGAGCCGGATATCAAGGGCAATGACTTCATCCAACCTGGAGGCTCCATGATCTCGACAGCTGAGGAAGTGGGGATATTTCTCCGAGCATTGAATGACGGTTCCCTGTTGAACGATGAGGAGCAGGAGATCTATTCAGCAATCTACGATTACGGACATACGGGACTGCTGCCCGGCTATCAAAGCCATGCCTTTTACCACCCAGACATCGACGCGGTGGTGGTGCAGTTTGTCAATACCAGCGGAGGAACGATGTGGAATGTATCTGAGATCTTTTACAATCGGATCGTGAAGATCCTTCGGAAAGGCTAAGGACATACAGTACTCAATTCAGACCCCAAAAACCCAAAATTGTTTATTCGGCTCGGCATCCATAATTTGAGCGTATAAACCCAGTCACTATGAGGCCCACCGATACCCACAACGAACGCATTGCCAAGTTGACTTTCTCCTCCGTATATCCCCACTACGTCACCAAAGTGGAAAAAAAAGGTCGAAGTAAGGACGAGTTGAATGAGGTCATCACTTGGCTGACGGGCTTTGACGAGAAAAAGATCCAGCAGCTGATTGAGGAGAAGGTGACATTCGAGTCCTTTTTTGCCCAAGCGAAACTCCACCCCAATGCCCACCTAATCACCGGAATGATCTGCGGCTATCGGATCGAGGAGATCGACAATCCCCTCACCCGACAAACGCGTTACCTTGACAAGCTAGTCGACGAACTGGCCAAAGGCAGAAAAATGGAAAAGATCCTGAGGAGCTAAAAACCAACTCTCCAAGGGCTCTAAAACCCTTGGAGAGTTTTCAGACATCATTCCTCCACCGAAAACTTATACTCAATCGTATGCTCGTATTTCTCTCCTGGATTCAGGATCGGGCTTGGGAAGTTGTCGTGGTTAATCGCGTCTGGCCAGTTTTGTGATTCCAGACAAAAACCCCAGTGCTTGTCATAGGTTTTGCCCTCAGCGCCAGCAAATTTGGAAAGGAAATTACCGGTATAGAACTGTACGCCCACATTGTCCGAGTACATATCCATCACCCGTCCGCTCTCCGGATGGCGAACCCGGACAAAGTGTTTCATCTCGTCCGAAGGCTCCATTTTCATTACCATGTTATGGTCAAAGCCTCCCGCATTGGCGGCAATCTGATCGCTCAGGACTTTTGGAGTACGGAAGTCAAAAGGAGTACCGGTGACGTCTTTGACCTCGCCGGTGGGAATCAACTCGTCATCCACGGGAGTATAGGCATCCGCCCAAAACTGAAACTCATGGTCCTGCACATCGCGTTTGATGCCTCCCAGATTGAAATAGGTATGGTTGGTGAGATTGAGGATAGTCTTCTGGTCTGTACTGCTCTCAAATCGTATTCTGAGTGTATTTCCCTCGGTCAGCTCCATCCAAAGCGTGGTCTGCAAGTTGCCGGGATAGCCCTCCTCTCCGTCCACGCTGAGATAGGTCATTTTCACGCCTACAGTAGAATCGTTGGTGTAAGTTTCCGGAGTCCACACTTTCTTGTTGAAGCCTTCTTTGCCGCCATGGAGTGTATTGTTTCCATTGTTCTTTGCCAGCTCGTAGGTTTTTCCATCCAGCTCAAACTTGGCGCCGCCGATCCTGTTGGCTACCCGACCCGCAGTCGCCCCAAAGAAGGGATTATCCTTGGTCAGGTATTCCTCGACTGTATCGAAGGTGAGAGCGACGTTTTCCTTCTTTCCGTCTTTGTCCGGAACAATGATTTTGGTGATCAGTCCACCATAGTTGGATAGTTCTACTTGCATCGTTCCGTTGTCCAAGATGTAATGGAAAACCGGTTGGCCAGCATGTTCGGCCACTTGTTCTGCTTTGATCATGAGTTTGGATTCTTCTTTAATAGGTTCTTGGGTTGGTTTTTGGGAGCAGGCATAGGAGCCAGCAAGTATGGCCGCGAGGCCGAGCATCGAAAGGTATTTCATGGTTTATTGGAATTGGAAAATTATAGAATTGGAATATTGGGAGACTGGCCCTTATGTCAGCCCGAGCGCAGTTGAGGACTCTTACATGGTAAATCGAAAACCATAGCCCTACTTTCTGAGATATTTTTGGCGGATCAGGTTCAGCTGTCGGCTCAGCTCATCCTTTGGGACAAATTTACCCTGAATCATAATCCCTTGAGGATTTTGCAAGGTAGCCAAATCCTCAAGCGGATTTTTTTGTACCATCACAAACTCCGCCGCTGCTCCGGCCCGCAGTACACCCCAGTCCCCGCTTTCCTCAAAATAGTCCGCACAGTTGACCGAGCCGGTTTTCAAAATCTCATAATTGGACATGCCTGCGATAGACATGGATTCGATCTCTCTATGGATGGAAAAGCCGGGTACGTTGAACACCTGCGGGGAATCCGAGCTCATGACCATCGGCACGCCCGCCTTGTGCAGATCCAGAAAAAGCTTTCTCCTAAAATCGAGGTAAGGTTTGACCTTGGCTTCTACCAAGACGCCGTTTGCCTCAAGTTGGCTTTTAGTGTTAAACCACTGGGTCACCATCTGTCCGGGAAGGTACTGCATTTCCGGCTGTTGTCGAAGTTCGGAGGCAGGTTGATACCCAAAATAGCGTTCAAAAAGTGTCATCGTCGGCGCTACCCACGTCTTGTTATCCAAACAAAGTTGGATCAGTCCAGCCAACTTGTTTTTGTCCACTTGGCCGACAAGATTCATATTGAAAGGGCCGGAGACTGTGGGATCGATCGTTGTCCCTTCCGGCAGCATGGCCTCCAGAAATCCATCGATATGCTCCACCGAACGGTAGCCGTTTTTCACAGAAGTCACCAAGCCCACGTCCAGAGAGATGTGTCCGCCATAGTAGATCCCGACTTTCTTGGCTTCGTCAGCGATCGCCAGAAACTTCGGCGTATCCAACCCGGGGTGAAGTTTCAAGTGATCGTATCCCGCTTCCGTCTGCTCCCGCACCATCCGGCGTCCCGATTCGGGATCGGCCACCGAGGTACCATTGAGCGATGGGCCTGAGATGAACATCCTTGGGCCTGACACTTCTCCTTTTTCGACCTTTTCTTTTAGCGCCAAATGGGACTCATGGCCGAGCATACTTCGGATCCTCAGTACGCCGTTTGCCAGATAAAGCCACAGAACCTCTTCCTGGAATTCCGGACCAAACTGATCCGGGTTGGGTAAATGCGCATGAAACTCCGCCAATCCCGGAAACACGTACATACCCTGCCCGTCCAAGGTCTGTACTCCTGCACGGGAAACCTCCCGGGCTGGCGCAATCTCGATGATCACACCGTCTTTGACATAGATAGAATGGTCCTGCAGCACCCGGTCGTCCTGCATGGTGATCACATTGATGTGGTTGATGAGGAGCTCTTGGGAAAAAGCCGATGCAAAAAAAGCCGTCAAAAACAAGAATGACAGCAGGATTTTAAAAGATTTCATGGCCGGTCTCTTAGGGTTCAAAACTTAATTTCGCCCTTTCCATTTTCGAAACCAATCCGCAGGTGGATTTTTTTGGATTCACCGCAAAGGAGCAGGGGACGCAGAGAAATCCGAAGACTTCGAGTCTTGGCAACTCAGAGGCAAAAACTAAAAATCAAAAAGGGCTGGATCACTCCAGCCCTCGTTGTTGCGGTTAAGTACGAAATCTTATTTACTCCATTCCGTGTGGTAAGCCTTCCCGCTGGGGTCGTCCTTGCGCTGATAGGTATGGGCACCGAAATAATCCCGCTGCGCCTGAATGACCGAGGCGGACGATTCGGCTGTGATTCTACCCAAGAGGTAATTGATTCCGGCGCTCATCACCGGCAGGGCAAAGCCATGGGTCAAGCCCAAACCAACCAATTCGGCCAGTGATTTTCTATCTGAAATGACCTGCTCCTTCACCCCCTCCATCTCGAAGAATGAAACCGAGTCGGAGTAATTGGCCGAGACGTTTTCCATCAGGCCGGAGCGGATGATGCAGCCGTTGGTCCAGATTCGGGAGATTTCGTTGAAATTGAGTTTCCAGTCTTTGGTATCGGAGACGGTCTTCATCAGTCGGAAACCAACCTCATGGTTGATGATTCTGGCGAGAGAATAAGCCGCCTTGATCTTCGGCAGCCAGGTTTCCAGAGAGCCCTCGACTTTTTTGAACTCGTGTTGGAAAGTTTTGGAGAAAGCGACACGCATGGCTTTTTCTCCGGAAACCCCACGGGCATTCACCGATTCCGCCAGCGGGCTATATGGAATTCCGTATTCCAAAGCCGTAGTCAATGACCAAGCGCCGGTACCTTTTTGTCCAGCCTGATCCAATATTTTATCGAGAAGCAATTCTCCGTTTTCCTTGAAAAGCAGTAAATCTGCAGTGATCTCCAAAAGGAATGACTTCAGTTCTCCTTGTCCCCATTCCGTAAAAATTTCAGAAACTTTCTCTGGCGTGCAGCCAAAGCCAAATCTCAAGAGATGAACCAACTCAGCCAAGACCTGCATCTCTCCATACTCGATGGAGTTGTGTACCATCTTGATGAAGTGGCCCGAACCGCCTGGTCCAACGTAGGTCACGCAAGGTTTGCCGTCCTTGTCTTTGGCAGAAATCCTTCCCAGAAAATCCTCTACCATGGCATAGCCTTCCGCATTGCCGCCAGGCATGATGGACGGGCCTTTTCGGGCTCCCTCCTCGCCTCCGGAAACACCCATCGGAAGAAAATGCATGCCGACTTCTTTCAGTCTTTCGACCCTTCTTTCTGAATCTTTGTAGAATGAATTACCCCCATCGATCACCAAGTCGTCTTTTTCCAAAATCGGAATCAGTGCGTCCAGCTGGGCGTCAATAGCCGCTCCCGCCGGAATCATCATCAAAATGCGTCTCGGTGCTTCGAGAGAATCCACAAATTGCTGAAGGTCTTCGAAGGCGATCATATTGGAAAACGCTGGGTTTTCATCGACCACTTTTTGGGCGATGCCTTCCTCTTTTCCAGCAACAAATCGGTTGTAAAGTGATACAGAAACGCCTTTCTCGGCCAAGTTGAGCGCCAGGCTTTTGCCCATAACACCCATTCCGATCACGCCCATTTTCATTTTCATAGGTTGAGATTTTAGGTAGTTGAGAGACGCTTCGAGCAGTTGCTCGGGTGTCGCGGTGATATCCAATAAATAGCCTGTCAGCGGCTTTTCCCAAAGAGTAATCTGCGAATCGAGCATTCCTGCCTTCATAAAGTGGTTCTTTCGGGCCGACATCCGCTCCCAGATCAAATCCCGGTCGCCAGTGAGGTGAATCCAGCGTATGGCGTCCGATACAGCCAGCCTCTCCCGGTAGGAATTTTTCAAAGCCGAGCAGGTCAACACCGCCCCGCCGCTCTTTTCCGACTTGATGAGCTGATCGGCCATGGCTTGCAGCCAGGGAATGCGGTCTTCATCGGTCAGGGGCTGGCCTGCGCTCATCTTGGCAATGTTTGCCTCAGGATGGAATTGATCCGCATCGAAAAAAGGAAGCCGAAGCCGTTCGGCAAGGAGCGCTCCGAGAGTGGATTTCCCAGTCCCCGAGACGCCGGTAACAATGACTAGCATGGGGCGAAGGTAGCTTTTTTGCAGTCAACAGACAACGGTCGATAGCCCTCCTAATTTCGGAAGTCAGGTCGCACGACGGACTAATTTTCCAATCTTCCAGTTTTTCAATCTTTCAATCCTTACCTTTGCCGCTTCAATTCCAAGATTCATGATTTCAGTCGATAATGTCTCCGTAATCCACGGCGGCAGCCCGCTCTTTAGCAATATCACCTTCAATATCAACGAAACCGACAAGATCGCCCTCATGGGTAAAAACGGAGCGGGGAAATCCACACTCCTCAAGATCATCGCGGGACAAAACAAGCCTACCTCCGGTGCCGTATCCGCGCCAAAAGGATACGTGGTCGCCTATCTGCCCCAGCATTTACTGACAGCGGACGACTGTACTGTAATGGAGGAAACGGCCAAAGCCTTCTCTTCCTATTTGGGTATGAAGACCGAAATCGACCGGATCAACGAGGAATTGACCGTGCGGACAGACTACGAATCGGAGGAATACTACAAGCTGATCGAGCAGGTCTCTGAGTTGAGTGAAAAATTCTACGCCATCGAAGAGGTAAACTATGAAGCTGAAGTGGAAAAGGTCCTATTGGGATTGGGATTCGTCCGAGATGATTTTCAGCGCTCCACTTCCGAATTTTCGGGTGGTTGGAGGATGCGAATCGAGCTGGCGAAAATCCTTTTGCAAAAGCCAGACCTCATCCTCCTTGACGAACCAACCAACCACCTGGACATCGAGTCCATCCAGTGGTTGGAGGATTTTTTGACCACCAAAGCCAAGGCTGTTGTGGTCATTTCCCACGATAGGGCTTTCGTAGACAACATCACCACCCGTACTATCGAGGTGACCATGGGTCGGATCTACGACTACAAGGCCAAATACAGTCACTACTTGGAGCTGCGCAAGGAACGACGCGAGCAGCAGCAAAAGCAGTACGAAGAGCAACAGCGGCAGATCGCTGACATCCAAGAATTCATCGACCGTTTCAAGGGTACTTATTCCAAAACTCTCCAAGTGCAGTCTAGGGTGAAGATGCTTGAGAAAATGGAAATCATCGAGGTCGACGAAGTGGACAGCTCTGCGCTAAAGCTTCGCTTCCCACCTTCTCCGCGATCCGGAAAATACCCCGTCATCGTGGATGAGATGAGCAAAAGCTACGGTGACCACGTGGTCTTCAAGGATGCTTCCATGACCATCGAGCAGGGACAAAAAGTCGCTTTCGTAGGTAAAAACGGGGAGGGAAAATCTACCATGATCAAGGCAATCATGGGTGAAATCGACTTCAAAGGCAAGTGCGAACTAGGCCACAACGCCATGATCGGATATTTCGCACAAAACCAGGCTTCACTCCTGGATGAGACGCTGACGATATTCGAGACCATCGACAACATCGCCGTGGGTGAAGTCCGCACCAAGATCAAAGACATCCTCGGCGCCTTCATGTTCAAAGGTGACGATATCAACAAAAAGGTCAAAGTCCTCTCCGGTGGGGAAAAAACCCGTCTGGCCATGATCAAGCTTCTGCTTGAGCCAGTGAACTTGTTGATCCTCGATGAACCGACCAACCACTTGGACATGAAGACCAAGGACATCATCAAAGATGCGCTGAAGGCTTTTGACGGGACGCTCATCTTGGTATCCCACGACCGGGACTTCTTGGATGGCCTGGCGACCAAAGTCTTTGAGTTTGGAAATAAGCGCGTCAAAGAACACTTCGAGGATATCAATGGATTTCTGAGAAACAAGAAACTGGAAAACCTGAGGGAAGTGGAAAGAAAGTAGGCAGTGAGCGGTCGCAGTTGGCAGGAGGAAACCTTTGAGGTTTTGGTAACCTCGAAGGCATTTTTCAAACTGTAAGGAGTCCACTTTTCCAAAGTTTGGAATTTGGAAAAGTTCTCACAATGATTTCGTTAATCACGTCTTTTTCAGAAAATCAAATAAATCTACTTTGAGGACAAAACGATCGTAGTATTTCTAGTTCAACTACAGGATTAAAAAATACTACTATGTCGAGAGAGTATTCAAATAATCTTCTAAAATTCCGATCAATAAATTAGGCCAATCATAAACTATATATGAAATCAAATCACCATTCTTTAGCCTTTCTCGATAAACAACATCTCCAGTTTGCTCCGACTCCTTTAGTGTCAAAAAAATTGGGTCATTAGGCCCCCAATCTGGCTCAAAACCTGATCCGATAGCCGTTCCGCTGTGCGTAAATGCATTTCTTATCTTAAACAAAAAAACCAATTTGTCATGATTAGAAATTGGGTAGGCCTTTGCTTTCAAAACTTGATAAGTTCCACCGGAAAGATCAATAAAATCTTTGATGCGTTTGTTAGCATCAATTGAGCTAAAGAGTTTCTCCCTATTTCTCTCTGAAAGTTGAGATGTAACAAATCTGTCGAAGGATCTTCTGACAC